>DURF01000057.1 GCA_012837395.1 Acholeplasma sp.
ATTATTCCAATGATTGCATCAAGTATTATGTCTAAAAAGCTTGCAAGTGGATCTGATGCGATTGTATTAGATGTTAAAGTAGGTTCTGGTGCATTCATGAAAACTATTGATGAAGCAAAAGAACTTGCAAGTCTAATGGTTGAAATAGGAAAACTTGCCGGTAAAAAAGTAACAGCAATACTTACAAGCATGGAAGAACCACTTGGTAACTTAATTGGTAATGGACTTGAAGTATATGAAGCAATCCTAACATTACAAGGAAAAGGTCCAAAAGATGTTGTTGATGTAACTGTTGAAATTGGTGCACAGTTATTACTTGATGCTAATATAGAAACTGATTTAGAAGTTGCTAAACAAAAGTTAATTGATGCTTTAAATAATGGTATTGCTTTAAATAAATTTAGAGAAATGGTTATTGCTCAAAAAGGTGATGTATCATATATTGATAATCCAGAAAAACTGTTTACTAATAAAAAGATTGTAATTAATGCTAAAAAATCTGGTTATATTGAATCAATTAATGCTGCAAACATTGGTGTTGCTGCAAGTAGGCTTGGTGCAGGTAGAGAGCATAAAGATGATATTATTGATTTGAAAGTTGGATTAGATTTACATAAGAAAATAGGGGATTACATAAAAGAAGGTGAGCCTTTAGTTACTTTATATGTAGGAGATAAAGGAATCGAAGAAGCAACTAAATTAATTAACGATAATATTATTATCGGTAATGAAAAGAAGGAAAATAAATTAATATTAGGATTTGTAAAATAATTGAAAAGTGTTAGTAGTCTTATACTAACACTTTTTTTATAAATTTGTTATAATTATTTCGTACTACGGGGTGCTTTAAAGAAGCTGAGAGATTAAATTCGACTCGCATTACCTGATCTGGATAATACCAGCGGAGGGATAGTATATAAAAGAATACTTTTTATATTACTATTTCTTTGGGTAACCAAGGAAATTTTTTATTTAAAAAGGAGAAGAAAAATGAAAAATAAAGAATTAACTAAGTTAATAGTAACTGCAATTTTAGTTGCAGTATCAATAGTTTTAGATGTCATAGTTTCAAGTATTCCAGGGCTTAATTTAAGTATGCCTTTTGGAGGTAAGTTTTTTGGTATATCAATCTTACCTTTAATTATTATAGGATTAATGTTTGGTCTTAAATACGGACTTTTAGGAGGATTTACTTATGCAATATATAACTTTTCATTTGATTATTTAATATATTTAAGTACCCTAAAAGCAACCTTAGAATCATGGACAGGAACACCTTGGACATTTTGGCATATAATGGCGTTAATATTCTTTGATTATTTAATTCCGTTTACAGCTTATGGTCTTGTTGGAATATTTAAAAAAGACAACTTAAATACAATATCAAACATTGTAAAAGCTGTCCTATTAGTTAGTATTGTTAGATTAATATCATCAAGTATTGGTGGAGTATTACTTTGGAGTAGTTCAATTAAATATGCCGCAAGTAGTGGTGAAAATAATATTGCGACAAAGATATTTTCATTTGTTAATAATAACTTAGTCTTATATAGTGTTTTATATAACTTAACTTATATATTAACATCAGCAATATTAGTTACAGTTATTTTAGTTTTAAGTAGAAAAAACTTAAAACTAATTATGGATCAAAGTTTTAGTAGTACTGATCAATAATTTTTAAATAATCTAATCTAGGATGATAATTAAACTTAATTTCATAACCATGTTTTAAAAAGTCATTATATGGAATTGATTTGCGCCCCAATTTATCATCCCAGTATTTTAAAATAACACTTATTGGTAAAAAGAAGTACTTATCAAATAGTTTCCAATGCACAATAATAAAAGCAATCCCACCATGATTACTAACATTTCTTAAATGTTCAATTTGATGAGGATGAATATTTCTTAAAGGAAAAGATGTTTTAGCTTTTGTTTCTTTAACATCAAAGTCAATATATCTTCCTTTATAGATACCATTATAATCAGTTGTTGAGGGAGTTTTATAATATGCTTCAACAATTTTCGCTTTATTACGAGCAGGATAACTTACATTAACAACTTGAACAGGAGTTGGTTTTTTATGAATAACAGCAATATTATTGTTTAAATAATAATTGTTTGTTATATCAATATCACTCTCTAAAGTCATACCTAAATTTGCTAAGTTTTTTTCTGCTTGAATCTTTTTTTTCGCGTTTGGATACTTCATATTATCACCATCTTTATGATAACATAATTTATCGCTAATTTTTAGTATATCATTAAATATTATGTTATAATATATTGCGTTAGAAGCAATTTAAATTTAAAAGGAAGTGAATATAAATGAGCGAAATACGTTTTTTTGCTTTAGGAGGTCTTGCGGAAAATGGAAAAAATATGTTTGTTATCGATGTTGATGGCGACTTATTTGTTTTAGATGCAGGAATTAAATTTCCCACAAGTGAATTTTATGGAGTAGATGAAATTATTCCCGATTATAAAAGTTTAATAAGAGTTAAAAGCCGCATTAAGGGATTTTTTATGACTCACGCCCATGAAGACCATATCGCAGCACTGCCACATATATTAAGAGAATTAAATGTAGCAGTATACGCAACTAAATTTACAATGGAAGTTATTAAAGATAATTTAAAAGAAGCAGGATTAAATATAGATGATTATCAATTGAATGTGATTAACCAAGATAGTATTATAAAATTTGGAAATGTTAGAGTTGCTTTTTTCAATACAACTCATTCAATTCCTGAATCAGTTGGGATTGCTATTCAAACTGTAAAAGGTAATATTATTTATACGAGTGATTTTACTTTTGATCAATCAGGAAATTCAAAATACCAAACCGATTTTAATAAAATCAATAAACTAGCAGATAAAGATGTTCTAGCTTTATTAATTGAATCAGTTGGTTCTAGTGAAGTTAGATCAAGTAATATGAATTTAGAGTTAAGCCATAGATTAAATAGTAGTTTTTCTAATTCAAAGGGTAGAATTATTGTTTCACTTTTCTCATCTGATTTATTAAAAATTCAAAATGTTATTGATATAGCATTAAATCATAATAAGAAAATTGCAATTATTGGTAGAAAAGCTCAAAGAATTGTTGATATAGCGATTAATGAAGGTTATTTAGATATTCCAGAAAAATCATTAATTAATTTAAAATTTATTGATGAAAAAAACAAAAATAATGATGATAATATTGTAGCTCTTATTACTGGACAAAGACATGAACCATTTTATATGTTACAAAGAATGAGTAAGAAGAGTGATCGTTTAATTCATATTGATGAAAATGACACAATAATCATTATGACAGCACCTGTGCCAGGAACTGAAAAAATGGCAGCAAGAACACTTGATATCTTATTTAGAACAGATGCTAAAATTGAAGTAATCGAAAACAGATTACTATCTTATTCACACGCAAGTAGTGAAGAAATAAAAATGATGATTAATATGTTAAAGCCTAAATATATAATTCCGGTTATTGGTGAGTTTCGTCATCAATACCGTGTTAGAAAGTTAGCTAAAGATATTGGTTATAAAGAAGAAAATGTTTTTATTATGGATAATGGTGATGTTTTAAACTTTGATGAGGATCCATATGTTTCAAAAGGTGATATTAATGTTGGTGAAATATTAATTGATGGTACTGCACTTGATGATGATAATAATATGGTTCTAAGAGATCGTGAATTATTAGCTGATGATGGAGCATTAATTATAGTTGCTCATGTTGATCCAAGAAATAAAACAATTGTTGGTGATATTCAAATAGTTACAAAAGGATTTGTTTATGTTAAAGAGTCAGAAGAAATTTTAACTCAAATTAAAAACGAATTTATTAGTATAAGTGATAAACATTTATCTGGTAAGTATGTTAATTGGGGTGAGTTTAAAAATGATGCAAGAAAAAATCTTTCTAAATTTATTTATCAATTAACAAAAAGAAGTCCAATTACAATACCAGTTATAATATCAACTGAAATTACAAAGAAATAATAATAGAAAATGCTCATTTCTGAGCATTTTTTTTACGAATTTTTCCTTTAATTTTATCAATTTGTTCAAGTCTTTGTTTTAAAGCTTTTTCATATCTATTATCATCCTTTGGATGAAAATAAGATATATCTTTGATTTTGTCTGGTAAATAAATATCTTCAACTAAAGCATTTTTATAATCATGCGGATATTTATATATATCTGGATTAGCACTAATTAAGTTATTATCTAAAAAACTTGGAATTGAACCTGTATCTTTATTTTGATAATCATTGATAGCTTCATCTATTGCTAAATGAGCACTATTAGATTTAGGGCTTATAGCCATATCAACAACAACAGTTCCTAAGATAATTCTTGCTTCTGGGAGTCCTACAATTTCAGCTGCTTGTGATGCCGCTAAAACTTTTTGACCCATTTGTGGTTGAGCAAGTCCGATATCTTCATAAGCAATTACAAGTAGTCTTCTTATAATACTTTTTAAATCACCTAAAGTAAGTAGTCTTGCAAGATAATGAAGACTCGCATCTACATCAGAACCTCTTATTGATTTTTGGAGAGCACTTAATAATAAGTAATAGTTATCACTGTCTTTATCTAGTGATTGATTTACTTTTCCAGCAACTTTATTTAAAATTGTTTGAGTTAAAGTGTCACCATCTTTTAAATAAAGGGTTGCGGATTCTAAAATGTTAATAGCTGATCTTATATCTTTATTAGAAAATCTAATAATGTAGTTATATGATTCTTCACTTACTTTAATATCAATATCAATGAATTGTAATGCTCTTATAATTGCTTTTTTAATATCTTCATCACTAAATTTTTCTATTTCATATATATTAACTCTTGATCTAATCGCATAATTTACTGAATAATATGGGTTGTTAGTAGTTAAACCGATTAAAGAAACTTTACCATTTTCAACATATGGAAGAAGAACATCTTGAATATCTTTATTCATGCGGTGAACTTCATCAACAATAAGTAAAATATTATTAAAGTTAGTTACATCTAAAATATCTTGAAGCATTTTTTTATTATCAGTAGAAGCATTAAAAAAGTAGGTTTCCATTTCTGATTCTTTTGCAAATATATTAGCAATCGTTGTTTTACCAGTTCCTGGTGGACCGTATAATATATATGATAATATTTTTTTATTTTCAATCATTTTTCTTAAAATTCCGTTTTGACCGATTAAATGTTTTTGTCCAATTACATCATCAAAAGATAAAGGACGCATTTTATGTGCTAATGGTTCCATTGTTAAATCACCTCGTCTATATTATAACATTTTATTAATGCGATTTTCATTAGTTGAAAAAAAACTAAATATAAGGTAAAATAATTAATATGATTATAACCAATGGAGGATTATTTATGGACTTAAAAAAATATATTGATACAATTGAAGGATTTCCTAAAAAAGGGATAAAATTTAGAGATATTACGCCTCTTATGGCAAATGGAAATGCATATAAATATGCTAATGATGAAATTATTAAGTTTGCTAAAAATCATGATGCAGATTTAGTTGTTGGACCAGAGGCTAGAGGATTCATTTTTGGTTGTCCTGTTGCTTATGCACTTGATATTGGTTTTGTTCCAGTTAGAAAACCAGGTAAACTACCAAGAGAAACAACAAGTGTAAGATATGAATTAGAATATGGTCATAATGAATTATCAATTCATAAAGACGATATTAAAAAAGGAAGTAGAGTTTTAATAGTAGATGACCTACTAGCAACAGGTGGAACAATTAAAGCAACTATCGATCTTGTTGAAGAACAAGGTGGAATTGTTGTAGGAATTGCTTTTTTAATTGAGTTAACAGATTTAAAAGGTATGGAATTATTAAAAGGTTATAATGTTTTATCATTAATTAAATATTAAAGAAACGAGTTGTTAATATGGATTTATTATTTAAATCACTCTTTGACGTATTTAATACATATATTAAAAATGAAGCTGATGTTAAAAACATTGAAAAAGCTTATTTTTATGCACGCGATAAACATCAAGGTCAAATGCGTAGATCAGGTGAACCATATATAACACACCCGGTTGCGGTTGCAATTATTCTTGCTCACTTAGGTTCAGGACCTAATACATTAATTGCTGCGTTACTTCATGATGTTGTTGAAGATACAGATGCCACTTTTATGGACATAACAAAACTTTTTAGTGCTGATGTATCAACCGTTATTGATGGGGTAACAAAACTTTCTAAATTAGAATTTACTGTTGAACCATCGCAAGCCGATAATCATCAAAAAATGTTAATTGCGATGGCTAAAGATATAAGAGTTATATTAATTAAAATCGCTGATAGACTTCATAATATGCGAACACTAGATTCTATGCCTAATGATCGTCAAATAAGAATTGCTACTGAAACATTAGAGATTTATGCGCCAATTGCACATAAATTAGGGCTTTTCTTAATTAAAGCGGAATTAGAAGATCGGGCATTAAAATATGTTGAACCAAATAAATATTATGAAATATCAAGATTAATACAAGCTAAGAAAGAAGAAAGAGAAAATTCAATTAATGAAGTAATTGAAGATATTAATGAGTTATTAAAAGATAATAGTATTAAATCTTTTGAAATTAAAGGTCGCGTTAAAAATATTTATAGTATTTATAAAAAAATGTATTTAAATGGACGGGCATTTGAAGATATTTATGATTTATTAGCAATTAGAATTATTGTTGATAAAGTTGAGGCATGTTATCAAAGTCTGGGTTTAATTCATGCAAACTTTACACCAATCCCAAGAAGATTTAAAGATTATATTGCGGTACCTAAACCAAACCTTTACCAATCACTTCATACAACAGTTTTATCTCATCAAGGTACTTTATTTGAAGTCCAAATTAGAACAAAAGAAATGGATGAAGTTGCTGAAATGGGGGTTGCTGCTCACTGGGCATATAAAGAAGGTAAAAATTATTCAAAAGAAAAAGAACAATTTGAAATTGCTCAAAAGTTAAAGTGGTATGGTGAGTTATTAAAAATGAGTGAAGACGCCTTAGATGATGATGCTGACTCACAAGATTTTGTTGAAAGTTTTAAAGATGATATTTTAAATGCTAACGTTTATGTTTTTACTCCAAAAGGAGAAGTAATTGAACTTCCAAAAGGAGCAACACCAATTGACTTTGCTTATCGGATTCATAGTGATGTTGGTAATAAAATGGTTGGAGCAACCGTAAATAATAAAATTGTTCCTATCGATTCAGAACTAAAAACTGGCGATGTTGTTAGTGTTAGAACATCTAAAGCATCGATTGGGCCAAGTGAGTCTTGGCTTAAGATTACAAAATCTAGTCATGCAAGAAATAAAATAAGAACTTTTTTAAATCGTAAAAATGCTGAAAAATTAACTCAACAAGGTAAAGATATTTTAGAAAAAGAGTTAAATGCTGCAAAAACTGATGAATATCCAACTGATGAGTTTACTAGAAAACATTTTTCTAAACAAAAAATTAAAAATTTAGATGAACTATTTTTAGAAATAGGAAAAAACAATATAAGTGCTAAAACGGTTGTAACTAAACTTATAGGAGCCGAAATATCTAAAGATCAGTTTTTACAACGTCAAATGGAACGAGTAAGTAAAAACATTCGTTCAACTAGTGAAACAGGTATTATAGTTGAAGGACTAACAAGTCCACAAATAAAGCTTGCTAATTGTTGTAATCCTATTCCAGGTGATGAAATATCCGGTTATGTTTCAAAACAAGGAGGAATTATTGTTCATTCTCTTCATTGTCCTAACTTAGCGAATTTATCAGATAAAAGAATTATTGAAGTAAGTTGGGCGATTGAAATAAACCGTAAATTTCCATCAATCTTAAAAATTATTGGTAATAGCAAACCAGACTTTTTATTTGATGTTGTTAAAACAGTCAATGCTTCAAATGTTTCAGTTGCTGAAATGAATTCACAAACAAATCAATCATTAGAAACAACAATCAAATTAAAAGTTTTAATTGAAGATAAAAACCAATTAGAAAAACTAATCGCAAACATTCAAAAAATTAGTGATGTTTATAGTGTTGAGCGTGATACACAATGAAATTAGTTGTTCAAAGAGTAAAAAAAGCGAAAGTTATTATTGATAATAAAGTTTATAGTGAAATTAAACAAGGATTTTTAGTTTATTTAGGAATAACTCATAGTGATACATTTGAAGATGTTATAAAGTATGTTAATAAAGTTGCTAATTTACGAGTTTTTGAAGATGAAAACGGCAAAATGAATTTAAGCATTGATAAAATAAATGGTGAGTTTTTAGTTGTATCACAATTTACTTTATACGCTAATAGTCAAAGAGGTAACAGACCTTCTTTTATAGAAGCTGCTAACCCAGATATTGCAATCCCACTTTATGAACTTTTTATTAGTGAATTATCAAAAAAACATATTGTTAAATCTGGTCAATTTGGAGCAAACATGCAAATTGAATCTATTAATGATGGTCCAGTTACAATCATTTTAGAAAAACTCTAATTGACAAAAGAAATATATTAATATAAAATATTAATAGTTAATTAAATCGTCGATGATAAAGGATGTTGGGAACAACTGTGACACCTTTGGAGACAAATATAAACTTTAAAGCGTTAGTATTAAATACTAAAATTAAGGTGGCACCGCGGATTAATATTCGTCCTTATCATTTTTTAGGGACGAATTTTTATTTTTTAAGGAGTTAACTATGTATAAAATTATGGATGATTATTATTTAAGAACAGTAAAACTAGAAGATGCAGCTTCACTTTATGAATTTTCTAAAGATAAAGAAGTGACTAAATATTTATCTTGGGAAGCACATAAAAATATTGAAGAAACTATTAATGTTATTACTAATTATTATTTAACTAAAGACCCTAAGAGTTTTGTTATTGTAAATAAAGAAAACATCGCAATCGGTGTTATTGACTTTAATGTAGTTAGTAGAAGTGAATATATGGAAATAGGTTATTTTCTAAATCCTAAATATCATAATAAAGGTATTATGACAAATGCAGTAAAAAAATTATTAGAAATAGGATTTAATAAATTAAAATATGAAGTAATAGCTATTTCCCATATAGTTGAAAATATTCAATCTAAAAGAGTAATTGAAAAAGTAGGATTTAAGTATATAAAAACAATTGATAATATATTATATAAAAACAAAAACTACAGTTTATTATATTATGAGATGAAAGGAACGGATTTTAATGAATAGAGCAAAAGGAACTTATGATGTTTTACCTAATGATATAAAAAAATGGCAATATTTAGAAAATATCGCCAAAAATATAGCAACAAAATATAATTTTAGTGAAATAAGAACACCAATTTTTGAATATAGTGGCGTCTTTCACCGTGAATCAGAATTATCAGATATGGTAACTAAAGAAACATATAACTTTAAAGATAAAGGTAATCGTGATCTTACTTTAAGACCAGAAGGAACTGCAGGTGTTATAAGAGCATATGTTGAAAATAAATTATATGTTGAAAGTGATTTATTAAAGGTTTATTCTATTGGACCAAACTTTAGATATGAACGCCCTCAAAAAGGTAGATACCGTCAGTTTTCACAATTTAGTCTTGAAGCAATCGGCATTAAATCAGCCCTTTTAGATGCAGAAGTTATTAAGATGTCACAAGAGTTTATTGAAACTTTAGGACTTAAAAATGTTTCAATCGAAATTAATTCAATTGGTGATTTAAAATCAAGAGAAAACTATTTAGAAGCTTTAGTTAACTATTTAACACCTTTTAAAGAGGAATTATCAAATGATTCTAAAGAACGCTTAATTAAAAACCCATTAAGAATATTGGATAGTAAAGATAAAAAAGATCAAGAAATTATTAAAGATGCTCCTAAACCAATTGATTATTTATCAGTTGAGTCTAGCAATTATTTTAATGAATTATTAAAATATTTAAAAATATTTAATGTTAACTATAAAGTAAATAATCAATTAGTAAGAGGATTAGACTATTATAGTGATACAGTCTTTGAAGTAAAAGCGGAAATTAAAGACTTTGGTGCCCAAAATGTTTTAGGTGGGGGCGGAAGATACGATAATCTAGTAAGTGAACTAGGCGGACCTAAAACTTCAGCAATTGGGTTTGCTTTTGGAATGGAAAGACTTCTATATGCGCTTGAAGCAGAAGAAGTACTAAATTTAGAAGAAGACAGTTTAGATGTTTTTATTATTAATTTTAGTAAAGAATTTAATTTATATACAACAAGTTTATTAACTGAGTTAAGAAATAATAATTACTTTGTTGATCTTGATTTTACTAATAAAAGCTTTAAATCACAATTGAAAAAAGCATTAAAATTAAATGCTAAGATATTAGTAATTGTTGGTGATGAAGAGTTTAATAATAATATGGTTACAGTTAAAAATACTAAAACTGAAGAACAAACAACAATTAAAAAAGATGAATTAATTAAAACAATTAAGAAAGAGTTAGGATATTAAAATGCGGACACATTATAATAATGAATTAACAATTAAAAATTTAGGACAAAGAGTTACACTAAATGGCTGGGTTAGTCGAACAAGAAACTTAGGAAGTTTATTTTTTGCTGACTTAAGAGACCGTTTTGGAATAACTCAATTAACATTTGCTGAGGGAGAAATCTTTACTAAAGCACATGTTTTAAAATCAGAATATGTTATTGAAATTGAAGGGATTGTAATTGAAAGACAAAGTAAAAATCCTAATTTAAAAACTGGTGAAATTGAAGTTTTAGTCGATAAATTAGAAATTTTAAATGAAGCTAAACAACCACCAATTATTATTAGTGATGATGAAAATATTTTAGAAGAAACTAGATTAAAATACCGTTATTTAGATTTAAGAATTCCAAAACAACAAAAATATTTAATCGAAAGACATAAAATTGTTCAATCAGTACGTAATGTTTTAGTTAATAGAGGCTTTTATGAACTAGAAACACCGTTTTTAGGGCGTTCAACCCCTGAAGGTGCTAGAGACTACTTAGTACCTTCAAGAATTCATCCTGGCAACTTTTATGCGCTACCTCAATCACCGCAATTATATAAACAATTATTTATGGTTGCAGGTTTTGAGAAGTATTTCCAAATTACTAAATGTTTTAGAGATGAAGACTTAAGAGCTGACCGTCAACCTGAATTTACCCAAATTGATATCGAAGCATCATTCATAAATGAAAAAGATATTATGAATTTAGCTGAAGAGTTAGTAATTGATACTTTTAACAATGTATTAAATTTAAAAGTTGATGCTAATTTTGATCAAATTACATTTAATGACGCACTTAAATATTATGGAACTGATAAACCTGATCGTAGATTTGAAATGTTAATTAAAGATTATACAAAATATTTTAAAAATATTGATGTTCCACTATTTAATAATGAATCATATATTGCAGGTATCATAGTTGATGAAGCAAAATTTTATTCAAGAAAGAAAATAGATGAGTTAACAAATATTATTAAAAAACATAATGCAAAAGCATTAGCTTTTATTAAAAATAATAATGGTGAATATAGCGGAAGTATTGTAAAAAACTTAAATGATGAACAGTTAAACAATCTTAAATTAGAAGATAATCAAATGTTATTATTAATTCCAGGTGAATTTGAAACTGTTTCTAATGCACTAGGAGTATTAAGATTACAAGTAGCTAAAGATTTAAATTTAATTGATAATAACAAATATGACTTTTTATGGGTTGTAGACTTTCCATTATTAGAGTTTGATCATGAAGATAATCGTTTTTACGCAAGACATCACCCATTTACTCATCCTAAAAATGTTGATGATTTAAAAAATAATCCTAAACAAGCACTAGCTAGAGCGTATGATTTAGTTATTAATGGTTATGAAGTAGCAGGTGGATCAATTAGAATTCATCAAAGTGATGTTCAAGATTTAATGTTTGAAACACTAGGATTTAGTGATGCTGAAATTAAAGCAAAATTCGGCTTTTTTGTTGATGCCTTAAAATATGGAACACCACCACATGGTGGGATTGCTTTTGGTTTAGATAGACTAGTAATGTTAATAACTAAAACTAATAACATTAAAGATGTAATTGCTTTTCCAAAAACTCAGAATGCTAGAGATTTAATGATGGATGCACCTAATTTAGTTGAAGAAATCCAATTAAAGGAATTAAGTATTAAGGTTAGTGAGGATAAATAATAATGAAAAGAGATAAATATTTGACATGGAATGAGTATTTCATGGGTGTTGCCAGCCTCTCAGCTCAAAGAAGTAAAGATCCTAATACAAGAGTTGGTGCTTGTATTGTCAATGAAGAAAAAAGAATTGTAAGTATTGGTTATAATGGTTTTCCAAGAGGGGCTAGTGATGATCACTTCCCATGGAATAATGAAGGAGACTTACTAAATTCTAAATATGCTTACGTTGTTCATGCTGAGGCAAACGCCATTTTAAATGCAACCACTAGCGTTAAAAACACAACTATTTATGTAACCCTTTTTCCCTGTCATGAATGTACAAAATTAATTATTCAAAGTGGAATTAAAAAAATAGTTTATGCTGATAATAAATACAGTAATACAGATTCACATAAAGCAGCACTCAAAATGTTAGATGCAGCCGGTGTTTTGTATGAACAAATGGAATTTGGTGAAGTAGTTTATGTTAAAGATAATAAAGAAATATAAAAAGTTTTTAATTGCGATAAGTTTTGCTTATATTTACTTATTAATTGTTTTGCTTACCCCTAGTAAACATATCGCAATTACCCCTGGTGAAGTTAATAATGTTGATGATATATATGTTATTGAAGGTGTTGACTTTGATAGTAATTTTAATGTTGTCAGTGTTTATAGTTGGCCAGAAATAACCGTTTTTCAAAAATGGTTAATTAATAATACTAATAGATATGAATTAAGACCACAAAGTAACTACGAA
>DURF01000058.1 GCA_012837395.1 Acholeplasma sp.
ACCACTTGGTGTAACATTTGCATTTTTAGTTAAGTTATTTATGTTAATGTTATTAGCATTTAAACTGTTATTACATAAATAGGGGGTTGCATTATCATTTAAGGTGATATTGTTATCTTTTGTAAATTTAGTAACTGCATTACCATTAATTACTACTTTAATATCAATATTAGAATCTTCTTTTAATAGATTAACAATATTAGCTTGCATTCTAGATATTTGTTCTTCATTACTTACATGAAGTAATACTTTTAAAGGTTTATTCATTTTATTTTCCTTTCAAAATTAAAAGTCATAAGATGCTAGAAGCTCTTGATATCTTTTCGCTCTTGCTTCTAATTCGCTTGCTAGTGCTTCAAGTCTTATATCAATACCTTCATTAACAATTGTATTTACACCGAAATCTTCTTGAGTAACATAAACATACTTATTGATGACATCAGCTTTTAAGTAGTTTAAAATTGGAACTAGTTGATATTCAGCAACTAAATAGTGGTTGTTTGAGCCTGATGTAATAATAATTCCTACCGGTTTATCTTTGATTGTGTCTACTGGAAACAAATCAAATAAGTTTTTTAAACTACCTGGGATTGATGCTTGATAAACGGGAGAACCTATTAGTAATGCATCTGCATCCATGATTTTATTTATTAATTCAATTGTTGCGTTATCATATTCTCCAAAAACTCTACCATCAGCAAATTGTAGATTAAAATCTGCTAAATCAACAATTTCATAATCAACATCATCACTAAATTTAATATGATTTAATGCTGTTTTTGTTTTTGAACCAAAAACAGTTCCAATTATTCCTAATATTTTCATTATTTAGCACCTAGTCTCTTGTTAACTTCTGGGATAATTACTTCACCTAAAGTTTTAATTATGCGTTTAACATCTTCAAACTTCATACCACCTAAATCAATTTGGAAGAAATGGCGGTCATGATTATATGTTTCAAATTGATGAACTAACTTTTGTATAACTGTTTCAGCACTACCAACTAACATCGCGTTTCTAATATCTAGTGTACTCATATAACCACTTCTACTAAAGCCTGTACCATTAGATTTTCTAAATGCATGATCAACATACTTGTAATACTTTTTAAAAGCTATTTCATCTGTTTCATCAACGTATAACCAAGTGTCTATAGCAACTTTCGGAGTTTCTGTTGGGTGATACTCTTTAAAGGTTTTCCGGTAAGCCTCAACAGTTTGGTTAAAATAACTTACGGCACCTGCTAGGGTTGCAAGAGCCATTGGGACACCTTGTCTTCCTGCTAAATATGCACTTCCGGTATTACCACCAACTGCACGCCAAATCGGAAATTCCTTTTGAATTGGTTTTGGATATAAAACTTCATCATTTAAAGGTGCTCTAAACTTACCATTCCATGTAATTCTTTCTTCATTAAATAATCTTATTAATAATTCAAATTTCTCTTCAAATAGTTCTTCATAATCTTTTAAGTCATAACCCAGTAAACTAAATAGTCCAATTCTAGATGCTCTACCAGCAACTATTTCAGCGCGCCCATTAGAAAGTAAGTCTAGGGTTGTAAAGTTTTCATATACTCTAACTGGATCAGATGTTGAAATGATTGTTGCTGATGAAGAGATTCTTATTTTATTAGTTTCTCTAGCAACAGCAGCAAGAATTAACGCGTGAGCTTGTGAAATAAAATGTTCTTAGTGAGATTAACCTACAGAAAAATAATCAAGTCCATATTTTTCCGCTAGTTTTGCAGCTTCAATAATTTCTTCAATTCTTTGTTGTTCACTTATTTTAATACCGGTTGCAGCATCTTCAACATAATCACCTAAGGAGTATAAACCAAATTCTATTTTTTTCATCTCTATCTTCTCCTATTCCTTATATATGTTAGCATATGAAGTAATAGTAATGTTAACTAATGCTTATGGTTTTAATGAAAATACCATCTCTAATGAGATGGTATCTTTATGTCAATTAAGATAATTGTGTGAAGTTTTTATTTATAATGTTAAATCAAACTATCGGTTTTAAAAGTATTATATCCTTCATAACTATAACTAGCATCAATTCCTTTTATATAAACTAAACGG
>DURF01000059.1 GCA_012837395.1 Acholeplasma sp.
CTGATGATGTGGTTGCTGTTAGGGAAAATGATGAATTAGTAAAGTTTAGAGTTCAAAAGATATACCAAAATATTGGTATTGAAAAAGTAGAAGTGAAGGAAGCTTATGCTGGTGATATAGTCTCAATAGCTGGTCTTTCTGATATTATGGTTGGTGAGTCGATTAACGCAATTAACCATAAAACTAAACTTCCTTCAATTGAAATAGGTAATCCAACGGTTGAAATAAATTTTTCAACTAACAACTCACCTTTTGTTGGAAGAGATGGTAGTAATGTAACAAGTACTAAATTAATTAATCGTTTAAAATATGAATCAAACAAAGATGTTAGTTTAAAAGTTACTACCTCTGATGAAAAGGAAACTTGGATTGTTGCAGGTAGAGGTGAGCTACATTTAAGTATTTTAATTGAAAATATGAGGCGAGAAGGTTTTGAATTTCAAGTTTCAAAACCAAGAGTTGTTTTAAAACATGAAAACGGAAAAACCTTAGAACCTTATGAATTGGTATATGTTGAAGTACCTAGTGAAACAAGTGGGACCGTAATTGAGATTTTATCCGAAAGAGGCGCTAAGTTAAATAAGATGAATGTTAACAATAATTATACTAAAATGGAATATATCGCTCCATCGAGAAGTTTAATTGGTTTTATGACAATCTTTTTAACAATAACTAAAGGATATGGAATTATCAATCATAGTTTTTATAGTTACAAAGAAGTTGCATCAAATGTTAACACCGAAAGAAATAATGGCGTTTTAATCGCAAACATGAGTGGGTTTGCCACTGAGTATGCGATTAAAAGATTAGAAGATAGAGGAGTAATGTTTGTAGAACCAAGAACTGAAGTTTACGAAGGAATGGTTGTTGGTGAAAATAACAAACAAAATGATTTAGTTATTAATATTACACAAGAGCGTCCACTTAATAATATTAGACAGGCCCACAAAGATCAAACGGTTGTTTTAAAAAGACCAAAGTTATTAACGTTAGAACAATCCCTTAGTTTTATTAACAACGATGAATTAGTTGAAATAACTCCTAAGACTATTAGAATAAGAAAAAAGTTATTAAAGGAATATGAACGAAAAAGATACAATAAAATATGATATAATATAAAAAAATTAGGGAGGATGAATTATATGAAAGTGGCAATCGGAAGTGACCATGCTGGTTATTTAATGAAAGAAAACATTAAAAAACATTTAGAAAGCAAAAATATTGAAGTTGTTGACTTAGGCGCACAGTCAGAAGAGTCAGTTGATTATCCTGAGTTTGGGAAAAAAGTTGGTGAAGCAGTAACAAGTGAACCATATGACTTTGGAGTAGTGGTTTGTGGTACAGGTATTGGAATAAGCATTGCAGCTAATAAAGTTAAAGGTGTAAGAGCTGCACTTGTATATGATACAAATACAGCTAAGCTGGCTAAAGAACACAATAATGCTAACGTTTTAGCAATTGGTGGAAGAACAACTACTTTTGAAGACGCTAAAGATATTATTGATGCTTATATGGATGCTAAGTTTGAAGAACGTCATCAAAAGCGCATTGATATTATTACAAAATTGGAGGAAGAAAAATAATGAGCCAACTACATATTTTAAAGCACCCCTTAATTGATCATAAACTGACAATTATAAGAAACAAAGAAACAAAAACAAAAGAATTTAGAGAAACTGTTTCAGAAATTGCAGCACTCTTAACATATGAAATAACAAGAAACTTAAGTTTAAAAGAAAAAGAAATTGAAACACCAGTTTCTAAAACGCTTGGTTTTGAGTTAAAAGATGAGGTTGTAATTGTTCCGATTTTAAGAGCAGGTCTTGGAATGGTGGATGGGATCCATAATTTAATTCCAAGTGCTAAAATTGGTCATATTGGATTATATCGTGATGAAGAAACTTTAGAAGCAAAAGAATACTACGCTAAATTTCCCTTAGAAATTGAAAACAGTATTGTATTATTAATAGATCCAATGCTTGCTACTGGTAATTCAACAATTAAAGCGATTGAAATCTTAAAAGAAAAGAAAGCGAAGGAAATTATATTTGTTGGATTAGTAGGAAGTCCTGAAGGAGTAGAAAAACTCCAAAAAGCATATCCAGAAACAAAAATTTATTTAGCTGCACTTGATGAGAAACTAAATGAAAATGGTTATATTGTTCCTGGACTTGGTGATGCAGGAGATCGATTATTCGGGACTAAATAATTATGTATGAATTAATTATTTATTTTGTATCATTAATTATATTTTTTGCTGTGGCTTTTAATGTTTTAAAAGCAGTTAATATTGAAGGAATGTTTAAAAAGAATAAAATAACTGAAATAAAAATTGCATATATTATTATTTCACTTGTTATTGCTCATATCCTTTCAGAAATAGTACTGAAATTTTATGAGTGGGCCTTTTTAATCTTAAATTAAGGGGAATTGTAAATATGAATATAGCACTTATTGCACATAATAAAAAGAAGGATGATATAGTTGAATTTGTAAAAAAACATAAAGACGTTTTTGCAAAACACAAATTATATGCAACCGGCACAACTGGTCAAATATTAATTGATCAAACTGGATTATCAATAAATAGAAAAAAATCTGGTCCACTAGGTGGAGACCAAGAAATTGGCTCAATGGTTGCTAATGGGAAACTAGATTTAATTATCTTTTTTAGAGACCCATTA
>DURF01000060.1 GCA_012837395.1 Acholeplasma sp.
AAACTAAATATCTACTTAAAAAATGATTTTACTAAAAACAGCATTAATGAGAAAAATGAATTAATATTTAATTCACAAGCCTACAATAAACCAAATGGTAATTATGAATTATTAATGCCAGGTGTTTATATCTTTAGAAAATAAAGCCGATTGGCTTTTTTTTCTAGATTGACAAAAATAGTTATAAATTATATAGTATTAATAGTTAAGAAAGAAGGATATTTATGATTGAGAAAAATAAAGAATATCAAGTTAAGATAATAGACTTAGACTATAAAGGTGATGGGATTGCTAAAATAGGTGATAGCTTTATTTATATTAGTGGTCTTTTAAAGGACGAAGAAGCAATTATTAAAATAACAAAATTAGGTCGTGGCTTTGGCGTAGGAGAAATAATAAAGATATTAAAAGAATCAAAAGATAGAACGAAAGAAACTTCAAAACTAGGAAGTCTAAACCTTTATCATTTAAGTTTTAAAGAACAACTAAACTGGCAATATAAAATAACTAAAGAAACATTAGAAAAAGTCTTAAACAAAAAAGTAAATGTCTTAGAAACAATAACTGATAATATAGAATTTAATTACCGTAATAAAGTTGTTTTTCATGTCTTAAAAGGTAAAAAGTTAAAACTTGGACTCTTTAGCAACAACAATCAAACCTTAGAAGTTATAAACAACTTTATTTTAGCTAACGAAGAAGTTAATAAGTTAATTTATGCTATTAATAATGAAAATATTATAATTGATGAAAATGTTTTAAATAACTTTATTTTCAGAAATAATAGTAATAATGAAATATTAGTAACAATTACATCAAATAAAAAAAGTTTTAAAGGACTAGATAATATTATTGAATTACTACAACAATTTAATAATATTATCGGACTAACAATTAATATTAAAGTCTATAAAGAAAAGATATTAAGTGATAAATCATACTTAGTATATGGAAAAAACTTATTAAAAGAAGGAAATCTCTTATTAAATGATCAAAGTTTCATGCAAGTAAATTATGGAGTAATGTATTTAACATATAATATAATTAAAGAACATATTTTAGGAAATAGCATTGTTGATGCATATGCTGGTGTTGGAAGTATTGGTTATTCTATTTATAATGAAAATATTAATTTAACAATTATTGAAAATAATTTAGCTAATATTAAACTTGCCGAAAAAATAAAAGATGATAATAAATATAATAATGTTGAAATTATTCATGCTAATGCAGAAGATGTAATTAAAGATTATAAAGTTGATTCAATTATTATTGATCCGCCAAGAAAAGGCGTTATGAAGTCATTAATCGATGAAATTATTAATAATAAAATTAATAGAGTTATTTATTTATCTTGTGATTTACAAACGCTAGCTCGTGACTTAAAAATATTTAGAGAAGCATATGTAATAGATTATGTTTATCCTATTAAAATGTTTCCGCAAACTAATTCATTTGAGACATTAGTAATAATGACTCTAAAGGAGTAAATTATGAATAAAAAGAAATTTAGTTATCTTGAAGAAAGTTTAACGATGCATAAAAATTTATTTCCAAACGAAAAATTATTTAATGAAGTAATAAGATTCAATGAAAAATTCGCAAGAAAATGGATAAAATTAATCTTATTATTTAGTTTATACTTTTCATCAATCCTTTTTATTTCTTTGGAGTTAGATGAAAGTGTTAGATATATATTTGGAACTTCACTAATGTATTTGGGTTTAGTTTTTTTAGTATTATCAATATTATATATTTATAAAGAGCGAAGGTTAGTTTTTAAAAAACAAATAAACGAAATTAAAGCAAATGAAGAAATGTATAAATATCAAATAATTCTACATGAAGATTACCGAAAGTATAATAAAAAATGGAATATAATTTATTCGATAGTTTTAATTATTACGTTTTATTTTTCACTAAGTCTTTTTATTTCTGATTTAATTAAAACAAAAAACACAAGTTATGGTCCAATTTTCATACTTTTTGTGGGATTAATACTTTTTGTAATACCTACCTATTTATTAAATATGTCTAGTTACAAGAAATTAAGAATAAAACTGCGAAAAATCGAACAATTAATCAAACAAGATAATAACATCTAAAAATACTAAAAAAGATTGAAAAATGTTATAATTGTTAAAAGAAGAGGTTTTAGTATGAATGAAAATAATATAATTACATGTGAAGTAGTCGGTTTCCAAGAGTATGGTGTTTTTGTTAGATGTGATGAGTATGATGGTTTAGTTCATATCTCAGAAATATCTGAACAATACGTTGAAAACATTGAAGAAATTTTTAAAGTTGGTGATTTAGTTAAATTACTAGTTTTAGATGTTAATGAAGAAGATAAAAAATTAAAACTAAGTTATAAAAAATGTCATAAGATTCATAAAAGAA
>DURF01000061.1 GCA_012837395.1 Acholeplasma sp.
ATAAATCTTAAAGCTTTTCTGTATTCAGCATTATCACTGACGATTTCGGCAATAATATCTTTAGCTCCATTTAGCGCATCATTAGCAGTTAATACTTCTTCAGTTATATATTTTTCTGCCTCTTCTAATACATTACTATTTGGATAAGTTAATAACCATTTAGCAAACGGTTCTAAACCTTTCTTGATAGCTTCGGTTGCTCGTGTTTTACGTTTTTCTTTATATGGTCTATATAAATCTTCAACCTCAACTAATTTTTTAGCGTTAATAATTTCAAGTCTAAGTTCATCAGTTAACATCCCACGTTCATCAATAAGTCTTATAACATCTTCTTTTCTTTCAAAAAGATTTTTTTGGTAACTCCATAATTGATAAATTTCATTTATCTCTTCTTCATTTAAGCCACCAGTTTGTTCTTTACGGTATCTTGCGATAAAAGGAATAGTGTTTCCTTCTTCTAATAGTTCTAGAACAACGTTAATTTGTTTTTCGCTTGCTTTAACACTTTGTCTTACTTCTTTAATAATTTGTTCGTGCATTTTTTACTCCTTTTAATAAACATAAAAGGGCTAAGCCCTCTTATTCTTCTTCTACTTTTTGTGGTAGATTTTTTATATTTGATAAAATATCATTATTAGTAACAATTATTTCAAATGGATTTTCATTTATGTTTTTTTGTTCTTCATTAAACACTAATAAAAAGTATGGATACTTTTTATTACCATCTTCTTGTTGGTTTAAGATTGTAAAAATTTCTAATTCAACTAAATCACTATTACTTGATATATAGTCTTTAATTGTTTCTTCATAATCTCCTTCTTCATCTTGTGGTGCATAACTTAAGTCTACAATAAAGATTACTGCTGTTTCGTCTCTATCTTCAACTACTTTTTTAATTTCACTATCTATTCTATCAATTAGATTACTATAGTAAAAGAAAAATAGAATATCATCATCTTCTTCAGTTTCAACCATAATATCATAAACACTCTTACTTAACTCATCATGATTTTGGCCTTCTACAATAATTTTAAAATCATCAATAGGAATACGAATTCTTTCTTCAAAATGAATAGTATTATCATTATCTTTTTTTGTTACTTCTATAATTATTAATGTTATTAAAACAATTAGTGCTGCTATTACTACTAATGCCGCTACTTTGACTATTGTTCCTAAAACAGGGTTAATTTCATCACCACTTCTTACTTTTGGTGCTTTGGCGTTTCTATCTTGCATTGTTTTCACTTCCTTATCCTATAAATTATACAAAATATTGTATTGATTTACAAGTTTATGTTATATTTTGTTATTTTTCAATTACAACATATGCTAACGCATACTCATCGGTATGAGTCATTGTTAAATGGATTGTTCCTTCTAATGGATAATTAGTTTCAACATATGTATAACCGTCTTTTTTATTTAAAATTGCAAAGTCATGATAATTTAAGTTTTTATTATACTTTCTTAATGCTTTAAATATCGCTTCCTTCGCTGCATAACGACCAGCAATAAACATTGCTTGGCCTTCAATTGAAGGTATGTTTTCACAAAGTTTAACTTCTTCTTCACTTAATATTAACTCTTTATAATGTTCAACTGTTCCTGTGAAAATATCTCTTAGTTGAACTAAATCAATCCCAATTCCTAAAATCATTTTATCTTATCCTCCTTATAATTTGATGCTAACTCTTTAACTTTATTTAGCCGGTGATTAATACCAGAACGGCTAATCTTTTCATCGTATTCAATTTCATAATAGTTTGTTAGTTCTGATAAGTTAGCCTCTGGGTATTTTTCTCTTAATTCTATTACCTTTACTATTTTATCATCTAATTCATTAAATAATAAGTGTTTTCTTATTATATTAATATTTTTAAGGTGTTCTTCTGATGCTTTGAAGGTTTTTTTCTCGTTTGCAATTTCACAGTTTATAATTCTGTTAATCGAATTATTAAAATCTCTTTTAATTCTAATATCTTCAAACTTAAATACTGCGTTATATGCACCAATTAGTTTAATGAAATCACTAATTGATTCAGCATCTTTTAAATATGCGATATATCCTTTTCTTCGTTTGGTAATTCTCGCATTTAAGTTAAAGTAATTCATTAACGTTTGAATAAGAATTATTTCTTCTTGTTTATTGGCATATATTTCTAAATGGTATTCCGAAGTTTTAGGATGGTTTACTGAACCAGATACTAAAAAGGCTCCTCTTAGAAAAGCTATTTTTGTAAGCTCTGAATAAGTAATTAATCTAATATTTTCAATTGGATCACCTAAATAATCATGTTCATTAATAATTTCTTCAACATTTTTAATTAATCTTAAAACGATTAATGGTTTTTTACTAAAATTTTCCTGTTCTTTTTGTAATAACTCAGTTTCTGTATCATAAAGAGTTTTACTAAGCATTAAAAACCGTTTTGTAACGGTTGGGTTTTTTGTTTGAAACTCAATAATTTTATTATTATTTACAATTTGAAACTCACATGCTAAATTAAGAAATGCTGCAAATTCTGCCAGCATTTCTTTGTGTACCGTTGGTACTGTAACAAGTTCATTTTTTACAGTTTTTGTAAAAGTCATTTTACTCCCATGTTTCTAAATATTTTAAAGCGTTTTGGACAGCGATTGCTCCATCTGATGTTGCAGTTACTACTTGTCTTATTTGTTTTGCGTTAACATCACCAGCACTGTAAATACCTTTAATGTTTGTCTCCATTTTATCATTAACTTCAACATAACCAAATTTGTTAGTAATACCTAATTCTTTAACCATATCTGTGACTGGAATTAATCCTACATATTCAAATACTCCATCGGCTTTAATTACTTCAATTTCACCTTTTGCGTTTGTAATTTCAACACCTGCCAAACTATTAAATTCATCAACAACAAATTTGTTCACTTTGGCGTTTAATTTAATTTCTACATTATCTTTAGATTTTAAAATTTCTTGAGCTTTTAAATCCGCCGTTAATTGTGGCATATCTTGAACAACGGTAACTTTTGTTGTAAGTGTTGCAAGATATGCAGCTTCTTCTACCCCGCTGTTTCCACCACCAATTACAATAACCTCTTTACCTTTATACATCGGTCCATCACATATCGCACACCAACTAATACCTTTACTTGAAAGAATTTCTTCATTTTCAACACCTAGTTTACGTGGTACTGTTCCGGTTGTTATAATTACTACTTTTGTTTCTAGAGTTTGATTTGGTGTAACTACTTTTTTAATACTGCCTTCATCAATAACATTTGTAACTTCATCATAAATTAATTCAACACCAATACTTTCAGTGTGATTCAACATGTTAGTAGCAAGTTCATAACCACTTAATTTTTGATATCCAGTATAGTTTTCAATCTCTGCCGTGTTAACAATTTGTCCACCTGGCACATACTTTTCAATCATCGCTACTTTTAAGTTGGCTCTTTTCGCATAAATTCCTGCGGTCATACCGGCTGGGCCAGCCCCAATTATTAAAACATCGTATAACATATTAATCATCTTCTTTCTTAAAATACTGTTTTAATTTCCAAAAAATTATTAAATATATAATTAGGTTTTTCATCTTTAGCTACTTTATAGCGGTGACTATACGCCATTAAGGCAGTCTTCATTTTGGCATTTTTACCCGCCTTAATATCATTTTCATGATCTCCAATATAAATAGCTTCCTTAGGTTTTACATTTAAAAGGCTTAAGGCTTTTAATAATGGTTCTTTATTTGGTTTATGTAATACCGTATCTTCATAGGTAACAACACAATCAAATAGATTGATTAAGTTTAAATCTCTTAAATTTTGTTCAACTGCTACTCTTGATTTTGAAGTTACAATTCCTAATAAATAATTTTTGTCTCGTAAATATTGTATAACATCTTTAGCATTTGTGTAAGCATTTAACTCTTTTCCATGGTTTATTGAGTAATCTCTAAAAGAGTTTATCATATCATCTAAGTGATTTTTATCACGCGCAAACCTTTCAAATGCTTTATCTAGAGTTTGTCCTAAAACATATGTAATTTCGTTTTCAGTTAGTGTTTCGTTTGTATTTATATTAATGGCATGTTTAAAACTTGCCATTATTAATTTTGGTGTATCAACAATTGTCCCATCTAAATCAAAGATTATTGCTTTTATCATTTGGTTGCTCTTTTCTAGTTATTAATTCAATATCGTTAA
>DURF01000062.1 GCA_012837395.1 Acholeplasma sp.
ATACCCGGTAGGGGGGATTATTAGTTGTTATTTGCTTAAAAGTTTATTAAAACTACATTTTTACTTATTACTTACAATCGCAACAAACCCTAAATACTCTTTATATTTCTTAAAGGTATTACGCATTGCTCTAAATTGTTCTTTATTCTCTTTTTTATGACCATTTTTAATTATTTTTATCGTTCTAAATAATCCTTCATCTTTAATAATTCCCAGTGGTATCATTAATGTCATCGGCCCACTTATAAATTTAATATCTTTGTAACCAGTTTCACTAAAGATATTAATCCACTCATTTACTGTTTTAGGTTGAACGTGAACATTGATTGACCTTGTAAGAGCTGAAATTATTTCTTTTTGTAAGTTGATATCATCAGTAAATAAACATACATCATGAGTTAATAATTTACCACCTGGTTTTAATACTTCATAATATCCTTTAACTGCTTTTTCTTTGTTTTCATTTGAAAGCATAGTTAGTAGTGCTTCGTTTAAAACTAAATCAAAACTTGCCTTTTCAAAAGGAAGTTCTAAAGCATTTGCTTTAATAAATTCTATCTTACTATCAACTTTGTTTCTTGTTGCGTTACTATTTGCAATTTCTAATGCTTTTTCATCTAAATCAATTGCAGTAATTGCGATATCAAATCTTTTAGCAAGTTCAATCGATGTTGTACCCATATTAGAAGTTACTTCTAATATTTTTTATTATTAAAATCACCTTTATCAATTAACCAGTTGGTTGCTTTTTTACCACCTGGTCTTAATCTTTTCTTACCTAATTTAGCAAGTAGTGTATGTCCAACAGTTTTTGACATAATTATTAACCAAAAGAAATTATTAAAAGCATTTTAAATGGTTCTTTTGCATATAGGGAGTGATTTATGTTTGCAGGCATTAAAATTGAATCATCTTTACCTAGTTCATGTTCTATTCCATCAATAGTAATTAAAGCTTTACCATCTAGTATAACCACTAAAGCATCACCGGTTGATGTATGAGTACTTAGTCCTTCATCTTTATCAAAAGCAAACAAACTAATATTAGCTAACTTTGATTTTGTAATTGTTTTACTAACTACTTGTCCTTTTTGATATGTTACTTCGTTTTGTAGTTGTGTAATTTTTGCGTAATCTATATTTTTAATCATTAAATGATCCTCATTTCTACTTTATATCTATTATATATTATACCAAATATACTATTTATCTTTAAAACAAAAAGACAACTCATGATTTGGTTGTCTTTTTGTTGATTAGTTATGTAGTTTTATTGTTTTAAATCTAAAATAACAATATTTTCAATTTGACTTGTTTGAGGAAACATATCAAAAGGTGTTATTGATTTAATATTATATTTATTACTTAAACTCTTTAAGTCTGCTACTAATGTTTTAGGATTACATGATACATAGATGACTTGTTTTGGCTCTGATTTTAAAATGTATTTACAGACTTCTTCACCTAATCCAGTACGAGGTGGATTAAAAATCATTTTATCGAATTTTTCTTTTAAGTAATCAATTATTTTTACAAAATCACCAGTTGTAGTTTTGACATTAGTTATATTGTTTTCTATTAGTGATTTATCCATATCATTAACTGCTGCTTTAATAGATTCGATTGCTACTACTTTTTTAACATGTTTTGATACGTGAGTGGCAATTGTTCCAACCCCTGAATAAGCATCAAGGACTATGTCTGATTTGTTGAAGTCTGCTTTTGTAATAATAAGATTATATAGTTTTTCTGCTTGCTTTGTGTTTAACTGGAAGAATGCAAATGGTGTTAAATAAAACTTAAAATCATTTACGTACATTTCTAAGTATTCACTACCTTTAAGTAGTGTTAATTCACCATCGTATATATCAAAGAAGTTTTTATACTTAGGAACATAGTTTTCATAAACACTGACAATGTTTTTGTCTTCCTTAATTAAATCATTAATTAAGAAATTCAATTTAACTTTATATTTAGTTAAAAATGTTAATTGAACTTTTCCTTTATTATTAACTCTTATTGATAAGTTAATAATACTGCCTTTTCTTGTTTTAGCGTTATATGCATAAACTTTATGTTTATCCATTAACGCAACAACAAGTTTAGCAGTTTTTTCAATTACTTTGTCTTCGACTATTAGTTCATCAACTGGAAATAATTGATTACTACCTCTTAAGTAGTTTGCTATATGGTTTTTATTGTTTATTGTTATTAATGGAATATCTGATTTATTACGATAATATAGTTCATCATCTGATGGAACAGTTAGTTCAATCTTAGTGTTTTTAGTTTCTTTTTTTAGTTTAGTTACTAATAAGAAATTAACA
This sequence comes from Acholeplasma sp., assembly GCA_012837395.1. Classification (GTDB taxonomy): domain Bacteria; phylum Bacillota_I; class Bacilli_A; order Acholeplasmatales; family Acholeplasmataceae; genus Haploplasma. The sequence continues at coordinate 2,327 of DURF01000062.1, forward strand.
ACATCTCTTTTATATTTTAATTGTTCGTTATAATTCAAATGTAATAAGTTTACACTACCACTTTGCATATAATAAGGCCATGTAACTTCTCTTCTGTATTTTGAAGGGATAATTACTTCCTTTAGGTTAGCTTCAAAAGCACCTCGTTTGTTTGTGAAGAGTTCTGCTTCAACCTCTTCATTTAAGTAAGTATAGTAAATGTAAACAGGTTTTTTATTATAATATGCAATACCTTCTCCATCACTACCAACTCTTTCAATTTTAAACTTCATTCTTTCACCTTTTAAATTTCTAATTTAGTTCTAAATGCTCTACTTGAATAATATGAATCTGCGCCATTATGATAAAGGAAAGTTTGATTGTAGCGTTTATCACAAAACACTGCGCCACCTAAATCTCTTATTTCTTTTGGTGTTAAAATCCATGATGATGTTTTTAAATCAAAATCTCCAAAACTTTGCAGTTTTCTATATTCTAATTCATTTAATATTTTTGAACCTATTTCATTTGCCATGTTAATTGCGCTATTTAAAGGCTTATTAGCTTTTCTTTTGTTTAATGCCTCATGGTCATAACAAACACTTCTGCGCTTACTAGGAGATTCTTTTGAACAATCAACAAAGACTATTTTAGAAGAATCATCATATAAATCAACAACATTAATTTCGCCACCTGTTTGTTCCATATTAATTAATGTTTTAATATTATTATCATTTATTCTGTTTAAAACATCACTCCATTTATGATTAGGATGAAGATCTATGTTTTCATTGAATCTTTTTTCTAAGATTATTAATAGTTCATTTTTGTTCATAACTTGGTCTCCTTTTTTATTATAATTTATTATATCATTTATATGATTTAATATGAATTAATTTAAACGTCAAAAAAAGGAAGAGTTGATTTACTCTTCCTTAATATTATGGCAGTATGTAGAATTATATGGTTTATATAGGCTTTGAAATATTATATGGTTATAATTAAATAAAAAAGAAGGCTTCTTAATGTTACTATATTATTGAACAATAATTAA
>DURF01000063.1 GCA_012837395.1 Acholeplasma sp.
TAGATCAATTCTAATTGATCTTGCATCACTTTCATGTCCTATTACAATATCAAGCACATAGTCTTCCATTGCTGCATATAAAATTTCTTCAACAAATCTTGGAAGTCTATGAATCTCATCAATAAATAAAACATCGCCTGCACTAAGGGAGCTTAAAATAGCCGCTAAATCACCTGATTTTTCAATTGCTGGTCCACTAGTTGTTCTTATTTTTGTACCAAGTTCATTAGCAACTATTTGAGCCAGTGTTGTCTTACCTAAACCTGGTGGCCCATAAAGTAGAATATGATCTAGTGATTCATTTCTTTTTAATGCGGCTTTAATATAAATATCTAAGCTTTCTCTTAAATCTTTTTGACCAACAAAATCTGTTAGTTTTTGTGGTCTTAAAGATTGTTCTTCTTCAAGGATTAAATTTTCTTCTTCTAATAATTCGTTTTTTTTCATATATACTCCACTAATTTAAAATCTTTTTTAAAGCTTCTTTAATAATTTCTTCAACACTTAAATTAAAATCAATATTTTTTAATACTTTGTTTATTTCACGTTTAGAATACCCAAGCGCAAGTAAGGCATTTTCTGCATCTTCCATCGCCCCAAACCGGAGGATTTGTTCTTCGATAACTAGTTTACCTTTTAAATCTAGAATTATTTGTTGAGCAGTTTTATTACCAATGCCAGGAAACTTTGTTAAAAACTTAACATCACTATTTTCAATTGCATATATAACACTATCAATATTATCAGTAGCCATAATACTTAAACCTGATTTAGGTCCAATTCCACTCACTGAAATTAGTCTAATAAATAACTCTTTTGCTTCTTCAGAAACAAAACCGTATAAATTGTTAATATCTTCACGTACATAATGATGAATATAAATAATATTTTCTTCTTCAAGTTTATAAATATATGGGTTTGGAACAATAATTAAATAACCAATTCCGTTATTATCAAGAACAATATGAGTTGGTTTAATCATCTTAATTGTTCCCTTTATATAACCATACATACTAATCACTCCTTCATTGTAATATATAATAACATTTTTTTTATGTTTTTACTATTTTTAAAGTAGTTATGTTATAATATTTTATAAGGTGATATGATTGTGAAAAAGCAAAACTTTTTGAATTTACAAAATAAGTTGAAAAATATTAACTTCAATAATGATAATCTTGAAAATTCGCTTAAAGAGCAATTTTCAAGGCTTTTTCAATTAGATTCATTTGATGAAAATGAATTTTTATCATTCGTAAAACAAGAAAATCAAGAAATGATTCAAAAAAATATTGAAATTCATCGTGACTATTCTAACAATATTGAACTAATTAATAAATCATTTAAAATTGCTCTTGACAAAAACAATAAAGAATCTGAAGAATTTACTAATAATTGTGAAAAAAAGATTAGTGAATTATTAAAAGAATTTTCGGATAAAAAAAGAATTCATAGTTCTAATGTTTTTGATATAAGAATTAATAACGAAACTGTAAAAAGTGAACATTATGCTGTCTTTGAAGAAGAATTATCACAAATTAAAAAAGAGATTAAAGAAAGAAAATCTAAGTTTTTAATTGAACAAAATAAACTTGATCACAACAAAAATTTAAAACTTGATGCCTTAAATAAAACTTTAGAAGAAAGACTAGCAGCAATAAATGATCAACTTGAAACACTTAAACTTCAGTTTGAAGAAGAAAACTCTACTTTAAAACAAGCTTTTATAAATGAACAACAAGCAAAAGATGAATCATATTTAACAATTAAAAAAACATTCACACAATCAAGTATTAAGTTTAATGATTTCATTAAAAATGTTAAAAGTGAATTTAGTGATACTACTACTAAAAATAATCAAAACTATCAAAACAAAATTAATGACTTAAATTTTGAAATCGAAGATTTAAAAGAATACTATGAAACAGCTAAAGAAATGATTCAAGCTGAATACACTGAAAAAATTAAAGCTCTTGATATCGTATTCGATGTCCAAAGAAATGATCATAACAAAAACGTTCAAACAATAATAAACGTCAATAATAACGAAATTAGTAAAATTAACGCTAACTTTAGATCACTTCGAGAAAATCTTAATGAGAAATTAAAGGAAAAAGAAACAACTAAAACTACAGCTTATAAACAAGCATCATCTTTAGTTGAAAAAAACAAAATAAA
>DURF01000064.1 GCA_012837395.1 Acholeplasma sp.
CAATAAAATCATGATCACCTGGTTCTTCTTTAGTTTTATAGTATTTCTTTTGTAAGCCTTTTAGAAGAATTTCATTTACTAAACTTGATTTACCAGATCCACTTACACCACTTACAACAATTAGTTTTCCTAGCGGAAATGAAACATTTAAGTTTTTTAAGTTATTAGCTCGTGCCCCTATAACCATAATATCATTACCACTACCTTTTCTTCTTGTTTTAGGAGTAGTAATTTTTAATTCACCAGTTAAATATTTTCCTGTAATACTATTTTTGTTTTTCATTACTTCTTCTGGTGTTCCAGCTGCCACTACATAGCCACCTTCAATACCGGCCTTTGGTCCAATATCAACTAAATAATCAGCAGCTAACATTGTGTCATGATCATGTTCTACTACAATTAAAGTATTACCTAAATCACGCATTTTCTTTAATGTATTAATTAATCTTTCATTATCTTTTTGATGAAGACCAATCGATGGTTCATCTAAAACATACATAACTCCTGTTAGTTTTGAACCTATTTGAGTTGCTAGTCTAATTCTTTGAGCTTCGCCACCAGAAAGGGTTGCTCCGTTTCTGGAAAGTGTTAAATAGTTTAGACCGACATCTTTTAAAAAGTTTAACCTGTTTTTAATTTCAGCAATTGCAAGTTCTGAAATCTTTTTATCTTCAACATTTAATTCAATATTTTCAAAGAATTTAATAATATTATCAACTGATTGTTTAGAAACATCATATATATTATGATTATTAATTTTAACTGAAAGAGCACCTTCATTAAGTCTTGCTCCACCACAACTATAACAAACTGTTTCAGTCATGAAGCCTTCAATCCAATCTCTAATCCATTCTGAAGTTGTTTCTAAATATCTTCTTTCGAAGCTGTTAATAACGCCTTCATATCTTTCTTTCTTAGATATCAATCTTCCACCAGAAGATTGATATTCAAATTTAATTTCTTTATCTGATCCATGTAATATTATATTTAATTCTTCTTCTTTTAAGTTATTTATTTCAGTATCCATATCAATTTTATAATGTTTACAAAGTATTTCTAATTCTTGAATATTAATTGCGTCTTCATCATGGTTTTTAAAAGGAATGATTGCTCCTTCATTTAAACTTTTTGAATAATCTAAAATTAAATTTTTATTAACATGCATATTAACGCCTAATCCACGACATACTGGACATGCTCCAAGTGGAGTATTAAATGAAAATAGGGTTGGTTCTAAGTTCGGGATGATAAAATCACTGTTTTCACAAACATAGTTTTCGTTAAATGTTAAAAAATCTTTATCATCAACTAAAACTTTAACTTTGCCATTTGCAAGTCTTGCTGCAAGTTCTAACGCATCATAAGTTCTACTTCTTATACCATCTCTTACAGCAAGACGGTCAATAACTAAATAAATATTATGTTTGGAGTTTTTATTTATTACTATATTATCTTCTAATAAGTGTATTTCGTTATTAATATATACTCTCGCATATCCCTCTTTTAGCCATTCATTTCTTAACTCTTGATAATTTACTTCCTTGTTTTCAATAA
>DURF01000065.1 GCA_012837395.1 Acholeplasma sp.
AAATAATTATAAAATTGTAATTTAACGATAGTATTAATAAAAATAAAGCTAGAAAATAATAATATAAATAACTAGACTGTAAGATAGTCTTTAATTTTTTCAAAGGTTGCTTCTCCGATATATTTAACATTTATTAACTCATTAATATTTTTAAATAGACCGTATTGCTCACGGTGTAGTATTATATTTGCTGCTCTGTTTTCAGTAATACCATCAATTTTTATTAATTCATCAAATGAAGCAGTATTAATATTTATTGTTTTTGGATATGAATCTTCGTTTGTATCAACTATTTTATCTACAACAATAATTGTTGATTTTAAGAGTGTTTCATTTAAATTTAAAGTATTTAAATTAGCATTAGCCGTAAAACCGCCTGCATAGTTTATAACATCCATAAATGCAACTGGCTCAAAAAAGTAATAACTTCCTGGAAAGACTACTTCTCCCATTAAAGTAATTGTATATTTTTCTGGATAAATGAAAACTTCTTTTTCTTCTTCATTAGTCTTTGGCCAAAAATATAGGTTGAATAAAACAATTACTAACAATATAAATAATAATCTATTTTTCATAATAAAAACTCCCTTCTATACTATATATTAGTAAGAAAGGAGTGTTTTTACTTTTTTTAATTTAAAATTCAATTTTTTTAACGCCTAATAATCGTTCATCAAAGTTGTAATATTTTCTTTGTTCTTCATCAAACAAATGAATAATAACATCACCAGCATCAATTAATGTCCAACCAGTATTTCTTCCTTCTACTTTTTCAGTATTAAGTAAGTTAGCTTCTTTTAAGTAATTAATTGCTGCATTACTTTGACGAGGACTAACGGTTGCGATTATGACATAGTCAAAAAATGGTGATTTTTTTTCATAATCAAAAACTTTCACATTAGTAGCATTAACATTATCTAATATTTTTACCATGTCTTTAAGTATTTTCATGCATTTCCTCCTTTAGGCTTTCAATTGTTTCATATTGACTTTTATGAATTTTAAAGCCTTTATTTAAATTATAAGTAATATTGTCTTCTAAAAATTTATAAATAGCTAAATTTATATCCTTAAAAGCAAGTTTTCTCAACTCTTCAACTAGTGGATAATTTCTTCCTAGTTCTATTTTATCACTTATTAAAACAATTTTATCAATTAAAGTCATCTTCGGGTGTCCCCAAACATGATATTTAATTGCGTTTAATATTTCACAATCATTAATATTAAATTCATTTTTTAAAACATATGCAGCCGATAGACTATGATACATTACTTTTGTATCTTCGTATAATAATACTTCATCCTTAGACAAATACTTTGTTTGTTCTAAGATTGTATCATATTTTGAATAATCATGAAAGATTGCAGCAAGTGACACCTTATAAACATCTGCATTGTAATGCTCTGCAAGCTTTACTGCCATTTCATAGACTCTAATTATATGATTATATCGATTAGGATGATTATTTAGTTTCTTTTTAACAATGTTTTTTGCATCATTTATTTTCATTTAATTAACGACTCCATTAATGTAACATGCATTCCTTTAGGATATTTAATAGTTATATTAACATCATCATTAATTAAGATAAATCCTAAATCAGCTAATGATAAATGCATTTTTTTATTATTTATTTTAAATGTTTTCATTTGATAATCAAAATTACTTGATATATAGATATTTTCATTTAATAAGTTATATCTTTTAATTTGATTATTTTTATTTAAATAAAAAGTCAAACTAGTTTGAATATTACCACTAATTGTTATTTCTAAAAAATCATTTATAACAAACTTTTGTTTATTAGTTAAAACATAAACTTTAGGGTTAATCGTTTTACTTGGTAATAAGTTTTTATATTCTTCATATGAGAAAAAGTCAGCCAAATACCCTTTAACATATGTTCCTGGCATATCATAAATCACTTTATTTTC
>DURF01000066.1 GCA_012837395.1 Acholeplasma sp.
GGAAAGAGTAAACTTTGTGCCATATTGGGGTAAAACTTTGTACATTATGTGATTTTAGCGGGTAAAACTTTGTACATTATGTGATTTTAGCGGGTAAAACTTTGTACGGACAACACATTTTGTCCGTACAAAGTTTCACCCCTTTTATATGCTAAATATATGGGTTTTAGGCACATTTTGAGCATATTTCAGGTAAAAGCGAGACTTTTTATACATAAGAGACACAAGCGATTATTGAGTAAAATCAGTAATCGCTTGTTTTTTTATGAAAAATGGTATTTAGCTATCGAACGGATTTGAACTTGTGTCCGAACGGATTTGAACTTAAAACCGATGGCTTTGTTATCGCGTTTTATTAAATGTAAATCGAATGATTTATTTTTATTTTCGCTTTTCATTAAATGTCTAGTTACATCATTTGGTAATATATTCTTAGTTTTCTTGCTTTCTATGTTTGATCTAAGATTAAATATAGACACTATATCTTCTCATATTCCCAAAACTCTAAAAATATTGACTTTTTGGGAATCGAATGATATTATTATATTGGGTGATGGAAATGAAGATAATAAAAAGAGAAAATTATTTGAATGAACTTTTATCTTTGAAAGATAAACCTGACATAAAAATAATTACCGGAGTTAGAAGAGCTGGTAAGTCATTTTTATTAAATGAGTATATTAAAATACTTGAAAAAAGTGAAGATGAAATAAATATTATTAGAATTGATTTTACTAGAATAGAATTTGACGACTTAAAACACTATAAGAAGTTAAACGATTATATTTGGTCAAAATATAAAGAAGGTGTAAAAAACTATCTTTTCATTGATGAAGTTCAAATGTGTGAAAAATTTGAAATAGCTATAAATGATATTTATGAATCTAAGAAAATGGACATTTATATAACGGGGTCAAATGCATTCCTATTATCTAGTGACCTTGCAACATTGTTTACTGGACGATATTTTGAGATTCAAGTATTACCATTCTCATTTAAAGAGTTTGTTAAGTATTATGAATATGAAAATATCGATGAAGCATTTGAAAAGTATACACTTGAAGGTGGATTTGCTGGTAGTTATTTATACGATAAAGAAAAACAGAAATATGATTATATATCTAATGTTTTAGACGTTGTTATATTAAAAGATATAATGCAAAAAAATAATGTCACTGATACTGTTGCAATGGAAAACATTGTAATGTTTTTATTAGACAACATTTCAAACATTACATCACCATATAGAATTACTACCAATTTAAAATCAAGTGGCATTTCTATTGACCATAAAACTGTTGGAAATTATATTTCCTACTTATGTGAAGGATTTGTTTTTTATAAAACTAGAAGATTTGATATAAGAGGAAATAATTATCTTAAAACTAATGAAAAATATTATTTAGTTGATCATGGATTTAGATTTGCAAAATTAGGAAAAAGATATTTTGACTATGGTAGACTTTATGAAAATATAGTTGCAATTGAGTTAATCAGAAGAGGTTATGATATTTATGTTGGAAAGCTATATGAGAGAGAAGTTGACTTTGTAGCTTTAAAAGGATCTGAGAAACTTTACATTCAAGTGTCCGATAATATAACTAGAGAAGAAACAATCAAAAGAGAGCTATCTCCTCTTAGACAAATTAAGGATTTTTATCCTAAAATATTAATTGCAAACACCAAACACGATGACTATGATATTGATGGGATAAAAATATTTGATATTGCTAGATGGTTATTAAATGAATAAAATAAATGTTCACTAACATTCGCTATTAACGATTAAAAGTATTATTGCAACCATTGGTTGCGAGTTTGACCATAGTTTTATGTAGTTATTGAAATCATATAATAATACAATAATTACATAGAAAGTGAGGTATTCGTATGAATATAGGAGAAAGAATATATAATTTAAGAAAAGAAAAAGGATTATCTCAAGAACAATTAGCAAACAAACTTGATGTATCAAGACAATCAATATCTAAATGGGAATTAGGCGAATCTAATCCAGAACTTGTTAACATAGTAGAGTTAGCTAAAGTATTTGATGTATCAACAGATTATCTACTACAAAACAAAACTAATGATTATGTTTCAAGTGATAAATAAAAGTAATAATTTTGATTATTTAACAAAATTTAAAACAACAATGATAGTTTCGACATCACTGTTAGTATTATCACTTTTAATTCTTACATATAATGTTATATTAATTGGTTTTGCATTTATTGGACTTGTAGCAAGTCTGTTACTTTTTATTATAGGAATGGTTCAAATTAGAAGTATGGACTCTTTAGATGCAAGAAAGTTATCTCTAGCAATGACAATGATATATCTTAATACTTTTTACATTACTACAATAGTAGCATTAGAAGTGTTCTTTATGTATTCAGCAATTAGAATGTTTCCAATGATGTTAGGTTATGTAATATCAATAATAACTATTATATATGTAAGCAATTTAAATAACTTTAAACTTAATGGGAAGCACTATATTATGATATTTATATGTGCATTAGTATTTGCTCTAACTATTATATTTGATGTATTCTTTTATCTAAGCCCATGGATCCCGTTTTTATTATTATGGTTTAGTTTATCGTTGTTTTCAATATTTAGTTATAAATTGATAGAAGTTTAAATATATAACTTTATAAAAAAAGGAGAAAAAAAACAAAAAAATTTAACTTTGCTTGAGATAAAATAAAAGCAATTGACTTTTGTTATTTTAATAAACAATACTATAAAATAGTGGAAAGAGTAAACTTTGTGCCATATTGGGGTAAAACTTTGTACATTATGTGATTTTAGCGGGTAAAACTTTGTACATTATGTGATTTTAGCGGGTAAAACTTTGTACGGACAACACAAACTTATCTTTGATTGGTAAGTTAATAAAAATGGCTTTATAAAGCCAAAAATAAAAATCGAAATAGAAACTGTTTTAGATTAAAAATAGGATCAATGTCAAGAGTAGGGGTTTAAGATAATAAACCCACAATACAGATCCACTTATAATCAGTTATAAGTGGGTCTTTTCTTTATGCTTTAATTAGGAATTCATTATTGAATACTGTAATTATACGTGTTACAAATCTATTGAAATCTCTAATATTAAAACACATTCTTCTAAAGGTTTTAATAAAGTTATTAACACCTTCCATAAATCCATTAGTGTATCTACAAACTTTTTCTTCCTTCTTATAAGATAAATATAGACTATTTGCTATTTCATTTCGCCAATTAATAAAAGTGTTAGCTAAATCTTTTGAACCATCTAATTTTGAACTATATAACTTATTTACATAA
>DURF01000067.1 GCA_012837395.1 Acholeplasma sp.
GCATTTTGTTCACAGACCGCTGCTTTTTGCGAGTTTTTGCTCGCAGACCTAAGAAAACGCATGCATTTTGTTTGCAGCACTTTTTATTCAATGCGAGTTTTTGCGCAAAGACATAAAAAAATGCGAGCATTTTGCTCACAACTAGACATCTTGACTATAGTAAGACTTTCGAACCCTTTTGGTCCAATTGACCGGAAGAGAAAGTCTTTTTTATTTCATCAACAAAAGAGGATTGTTCGCTTAACTGCGAAGTCAATCCTTTTTTTATTATATAATTTTTCTCGAAACTATTTGGAGTTTGACCGTTCAAGTGATGATGTGGTCTATAATTATTAAAAAAATCAATATATTCATCAATAGATTGTTGTAAGTCTTCCAAAGAATTATACTTTTGTCTATAAATCTCTTCTTTTTTAAAGTGAGAAAAGAAAGATTCGACAACTGCATTTTCAGTTGGTCTTGCTGTTCTGGAATAAGAAGGGATTAATTTTAATGACTTCAATAAAGATCTATATTTATATGAAGTGTAGTTTGACCCTCTATCACTATGTACGATTACATTTTCTGGAGATTCTCTGTATTCATAAGCGTCTTTTAAAGTAATGATAATAAGTTTGGTATTGTTTTTTAAATTAACTCTATGAGCAATTACTTTTCTAGAAAATAGGTCCATAATTGTACAAACAAAAAAGTCATTATCTAAAACAGTTACCTCTGTTACATCAGTAACCCAAACCTCATTTGGTTTATCACGTTTAAAATTATTACCTACCTTATTCTTAAGATACCTATTTTTACTTTCAACAGGAGCAGGTTCTTTCTTTTCTTTTTTACCCAAAATAGGAACGATATTTAACTCGTTCATTAGTTGTTTTGTTTTTTTGTATGAGATTGTATATCCATCATTTTTTAATACCTGAGCTATTTTTGTTGAACCGAATCGTTGTTTACTCTTATTGAAGACTTCTAATACTAGGGGTTTTAAATTTATATCATTTGTAAGATAAGATTTCTGATTAACTTTCCTATTTAAATGATTATAAAAGGTACCTACATTAACATCAAGTATTCTACACATTGTTTTGACTGGATAGATATTGTAATATTTTTCAATTGCATTTAGTTTAACCAATCTAGGAGAAGAAGGAAGACATTCAAGACTTTTATATATTTCTAGTTCTATACTCATTTCATTATAATCTTTTTTCAGTTTTGAATATTTCAAACTAGGATCTTTTAAAGTATCTTCTTCAATCTTTAATCTAACAGGTCTTAACCATTCGTTAATTGTTGATTTTGAATATCCGTATTTATCAATTAATTCATTTGTTGTTAAACCATTTTTAAAATCATTTATTATATTTGTCTTTATTTCTAAATTTTTTATAGTCTATTATCCTTGTCTAATCGTAATATTAATTATAAGATAATACAAAAGACGTAATAATTCAAGACAAAATAATTATTAAAATTACTTGTTTAGATGTTATAATGAGATAAGAAGTTAAGTTGTTTAAAAGAAGAATAAACATTGAATAATCTTTTTATGTAAAACAATGTGAATTATTCAATTATGCAGTTTATAGTTTATCATCGATTTTAGTTACTAGGTTAGGGAAATACTTTAATAATAATATTTTATGACTAAAAATAAAGCGAACAAGTATCGATGCATTAGTTTACACTATTATGGATAAGTGTTTTAGGACAGGAGTAGATATCATGTTATTTAAAATTAAAGAAGTTTGTGAGTTAGTATAATGGGTGCTAGTAAAGCCACAAGTACTAGAGATGGGTCATTATCATTGAAGTCAAGTTTAACTTATGGTGCAGCATCTTCATCTAATTTATATTATTTATTTTTTGGAGTTACGTTTACTTTTTTTCCATTAATAATTTTTCAAACGATAATTTTAGCCCTAACTGTTATTTTCATTATTGGATTCATTAGGACTAGAAATAAAATGTTTCCTGATAAAAAGGTTGTAATAAAAGAAGTTGTTGGATTATGTTTACCTATTATTTTTTCAATATTAATTGGTTCACTTACAGTTTCATTAGATTTTGATGAAAATGGATTAAACTCTATTATTAATAAAAATTTATTATTCGCATTTATAAACC
>DURF01000068.1 GCA_012837395.1 Acholeplasma sp.
GATTATAAATTCTTTCGAATATTTCTAAATATTCATTTTGTTCGATCATATTTAATGAAACTAACTCTGCATAACCTAATATAGCAGTTAATGGTGATTTTAGTTCATGCGAGGCATGAGAAAAGAACTCCCTTTTAGTTTCTTCAATTTTTCTATCTTCAGTCACGTTATTTAGTGTAATAATTGTTTCTACTTTGTTATTACTGAAAGTCTTTTGAGTTTTATAGACACTAACTAAGTATATTTTATTTAAAAATGTTATATCAAATATTTTATAGTTTTCACCTTTTTTAAAATCATTGTTGAACTTGTTGTTGTTAAATATTTCTTCAGCAGTTTGTCCTAAATTAGAGGTTTTTAATAATAAAACAATTTCAGAATATCTATTATAAAAAAGCAATTTACCTTTTTTATCGAATAGTAAGATTGCTTGGTGCATCGAATTTAGAACCTCATTAAATTGACGTTCTAAATAAAATTGCACGTTTTCTTTATGTTTTTTTCTATAATAGCTATATAGAAAAATAAATATTAAGTTAGTAACTACAAGCGTTCCTATAAAAAAATATTCCATTATTTAATTCCTATCTTATAACCTACTCCATATACTGTTTCTATTTTAACATTTGAGTTTACTTCGTCAAGTTTTTGTCTTAAAGCTTTTATATGCATATCAAGCGCTCTTGTTTCTCCCATAAAGTCTGTATTCCAAACATTGAAAAATATATTTTCTTTTGTAAGTACTTCATCATGGTTTTTAAGAAGGTATACAAATACTTCAAACTCTTTATTTGTTAAAATAATTTCATTGTTATTTGAAAACACTTTATACTTTTTTAAATCAACTGTAACATCTGAAAATTTAACAACTTTTTTATTAGATACTTTTCTAAGTTTTGCTTGAATTCTTGAAGTTAGTTCTAATATTCCAAATGGTTTTGTAATATAATCATCAGCACCTGAATCAAGCGCGAGGACTTTATCCATTTCGTTAAATAATGCTGAAACTATAATTATTGGAATATCTTTGTCATCTTCTCTTACAAATTTTAATAAGTCTATTCCTGATGTGTCAGGTAACATAATGTCTAATAAAATCAAATCTGGTTTAGATTCTTTGTAAGTTTTAATAAAATCTTTCCCTGTAGAAAAAGCTTTTTTATCTAATCCCATTTTTTCTAAAGTTTTTCCAATAACATACGAAATACTTTGATCATCTTCTACAAAATATACTATCATTAACTATTCCTCCCTATTAAAACCATGGTGTTTCACGATGGTTTCCACTAACTATATATATTAACCATTCACAAATATTAGTTGCGTGATCGGCAATTCTTTCAATGTATTTAGCAACGAAAAGTAAGTAAACTCCAAAATCTGGATTTGAGTTATCTTCTTTAAAGTGATTAATTGCAAGTTTTGTAATTTGATCAAATAAGTTATCAACTTTATCATCCTGTTTAATAGTTTGTCTTGCTAGTTGCTCATCTAAAGTGAAAAATGCATCAACACTATTTAACACCATTTGTTTAGCAATGTTTGCCATTTTGGTAGTTAAAGGCAGTAACCTTTCTTCATCAATTTTACTTGTTTTAATTGTTATGTTTGCAATATCTATAGCGTGGTCCCCGATTCTTTCTAAATCGGTAATTAGTTTGTATATTCCTGTTACTAGGCGTAGATCGCTTGCGACGGGTTGTTCTTTCCATATTATTTGTAGTGCTTTTTTTGAAATTTCGTCTTCTAATGCATCTACTTCTGCATCTCGTTTTTTTATTTCTTGTGCCAGTCTTAAATCATTTTCTTCAAATGCTTTTAAACTATCACTAATATTTTTAATAACTAGACTTGCCATTCTATTAACATCA
>DURF01000069.1 GCA_012837395.1 Acholeplasma sp.
AAAAAGTCTAAAAATAGATAATATTTAAATATAAAAATTAGAAAGGAATCATTATATGAAAAATGATTATCAAGTATTATTATATTATTTATATACAACAATTGAAAACCCAGAACAATTTAAAGATGAACACTTGGTCTATTGTAAAAAAATCGGTGTCTTAGGAAGAATTTTAGTAGCAAACGAAGGGATTAATGGAACTGTCTCTGGCACTAAAGAACAAACAAATAAATATATGAAAGACTTAAAAAATGATCCTAGGTTTAAAGATATAACATTTAAAATAGACGAAGCTAGCGAACATGCTTTTGATAAAATTAGTGTTAAAGTAAAAAAAGAATTAGTAAATATAAGTTTAGAAGATGATATAAATCCTTTAGAATTAACGGGAACATATTTAAAACCTAAAGATTTTTATCAAGCGATGCTTGATGAAAACACAGTTGTAATTGATGCTAGAAATGATTATGAATATGATTTAGGTCATTTTAGAGGAGCAGTTAGACCAAACATTAGAAACTTTCGTGACTTACCAAATTGGATTAAACAAAACGAAGAAATATTAGAAGGTAAAAAAATCTTAACTTATTGCACCGGTGGTGTTAGATGTGAAAAGTTTTCAGGGTGGTTAAAAAAAGAAGGGCACAAAGATGTTTCTCAATTAGATGGTGGAATTGCAACATATGGTAAAGACCCTGAAACAAAAGGTGTCTTATGGGACGGTCAAATGTATGTCTTTGATAATAGGATTGCTGTTCCTATCAACAAAATTGAACATACAATTGTTGGTAAAGATTACTTTGATAATACACCATGTGAAAGATATATTAATTGCGCTAATCCTTTTTGCAATAAACAAATATTAAGTAGTGTTGAAAATGAACACAAATATTTAGGTGCTTGTTCAGAAGAATGTAGAATTCATCCAAGAAATAGATATGTTGAAAAATATAAAATATCTAAAGATGAAGTAATTAGTAGAATCAATCAAATCTAAAGAAAAAAGGCTTTATAGCCTTTTTCTTTAGAAGTCTTTAATTAATTTTTCAACAGTATTAATTAATAAATTTAATTTATCTTCCGCAATTTTTCTATCTTTATTATCAACTGAGAAATAAATCTTTAATTTTGGTTCAGTTCCACTAGGACGAGCCATCACCCAACTATTATCATCAAATAAAAATTTAATAACGTTTGATTTAGGAAGATTACTATTAGTTACTTTATTAGTTTTCAAGTTAGTTATTTTACTTGTTAAAATATCTTCAATTAAAACTAAGTTACTTCCTTCAACTTCAATTTTATTATCTCTTAAGTGAGTCATTAAATTATCCATCTTAGTTTTACCAGTTGAACCACTAAAGGAATAAGAAATAGTTTTTTCCATATAATAATTATATTTTTGATATATTTCATCCAAATAATCTAAAAGAGTTTTATTTTTACTCTTAGTATAAGATGCAATTTCTGCTAACATTAATGTTCCTTGTACCGCATCTTTATCTCTAACGAACTCATTAACAATAGAACCATTAGACTCTTCACAACCAAAAACATAAGTAGAACCTTCAGGCATTAAATCTATTTGCTCAGCAATAAATTTAAAGCCTGGCAATGTTGTAACAACATTTAAGTTGTAATCCTTAGCCATAACTTCAATTAAATCGGTCGTTACATTAGACATAAAAACGTAGCCGTTTTTAATGTCTTTTCTATTTTCTAAAATATAATAAAGCGTTAAAACAGCAACTTGATTACCAGTTAAAACAACATACTCACCATTATCATCTTTAAGAGCTACCCCAATTCTATCAGCATCAGGATCGGTTAAGACGATGATATCAGCATTGATTTCATCAGCATAAACAATTGGATCCTTATAAGCAATTATTTCCTCAGGATTTGCTGATTTAGTGTTACTAAAATTACCATCAGGATTCATATGTGGTTCAAAGGAATAATAATTATAATTAAGTTCAGTTAAAAGTTTTGGAATTACTGTACCTCCAGTACCATGTAGTGGTGAATAAAGGATGGTTGCTTTGTCTTTGAAGTCATTTAAAACTATTTTTTTAACTTCTTCTAAATATAAGTTATCAAACTCATCTAAATTAACCCAATTAATTAGTTCATTATCAATTTCTTTAATATTAAAAATATCTTCAATTAAATCAATTTCTTTAATAACTTTTTCTGAGTTTTCTAAGTTTAATTGTCCACCATAACTTTCATACACTTTATAACCGTTATATTCTTTCGGGTTATGTGATGCTGTAATCATTATCCCACCACTTGTTTTATAATATCTTGTTAAATAAGATAACATCGGGGTTGGTCTTAGTTCTGGGAAAATATATGATTTTATATTGTTGGCTGCTAAAACTTTAGCAGCAGTATATGCAAACTCTTTTGAAAAAAGTCTATTATCATAAGCGATTGCAACACTAGGGTTTTTATAATTTTTATTTAAATAATTAGCGTAACCTAAAGTAATCTTTCTAACAACAATTTCGTTAATTCTATTTGTTCCTACTCCTATTAATCCTCTAAGTCCTGCTGTTCCAAAAGATAAGTCTTGATAAAAAGCATCATAAATTTGTTCATCATTTAAAGAATTTAATTCTTCTTTTAGATGATTTGGAAGTTTTGCGTTCTTCCAAACTTCATAATTTTTTTGAGCCATTTAATAATCCTCCAATTCATATTTATACATTAATATGTTATCACGTTTTCACTAAAAGTGCTATAATATTATCAAGGATGTGTATGCTATGAAGTTTTTGTATTTTAAAACTAAAAATATAATAAAAGATAAAATTTCTACAATCTTAGAAATCATTAGTGAAGCAATTGATATTATTAAGTTTCATAATGATTTAAACTCACTAACTATTTTTTATACTTACTCTAGTGTATCAATTGATGAACTTGCTAATATAATGGTTTCAGAACTATATGAAGATATTAGTATTTATGAATCTTTAACTTATAAAGATGAAAAAAAGTTAGAAGAAGCTTTAAAAATTGTTGAAAATATATTTAATGAAACATATGTTAAAGATAATTATGTTAACAATAAAACGTTATTAATGGTTTTAAGAAATAAAACAGATGAAAGAATAAAAAAATTAGTTTTAAATAACTATTATAATGATCAAGACATGAGATATACCATTAAAACCTTTTTAGAATACAATCAAAATGTAACAATAGCAGCTGAATCACTATATCTACATAGAAACACTTTAAATCAAAGACTAACAAAGTTTGAAGAATCAACCTCTTTCAATGTTAAAAAGTTTATTGATGGTTACTTAATTTATAACATTATAAAATAAGTGTGCAGTATGCACATTTTTTTTATATGTAAAACTTGATACAATTGAGTTAGTAAAAAAATAGGAGGCTATTATGGCAACATTGTTATTAAAAGATTTAAATAAAGTCTATCCAAATGGTGTACAAGCTGTTTTTGACTTTAATTTAGAAATCAAAGATAAAGAATTTATCGTTTTAGTAGGACCATCAGGTTGTGGTAAATCAACAACACTTAGAATGGTTGCAGGTTTAGAAGATATTACAAGTGGAGAGTTATACATTGATAATGCCCTTGTTAATGATCAAGCACCAAAAGATAGAAATATCGCAATGGTTTTCCAAAGCTATGCGCTATATCCACACATGACTGTTTATGATAACATGGCGTTTGGTTTAAAACTAAGAAAAATGCCTAAAAATGAAATTGAAGAAAAAGTAAATGATGCAGCAGAAACTCTAGGTTTAACAGAGTACTTAAAACGTAAACCAGCTGCTTTATCAGGTGGACAAAGACAAAGGGTTGCTTTAGGTCGAGCAATCGTTAGAAATGCTAAAGTATTCTTAATGGATGAGCCTTTATCAAACTTAGATGCTAAGTTAAGAGTTCAAATGCGTGGGGAATTAATTAAATTACATAAAAGAATTGAAACAACAACTATTTATGTTACTCACGACCAAATTGAAGCGATGACAATGGCTGATAGAATTGTAGTTATGAATGATGGATACATCCAACAAGTTGATACACCAAAAGATATTTATGACTGGCCAATTAATAAATTCGTTGCAGGATTTATGGGAACACCTCCAATGAACTTTTTAGAAGGTGTTGTTAATAAAAAAGGCGAGTTTTTAATTAACAATCAAAAAATTGTTTTACCAAAAGAACAATTAAAAATTGTTGAAGATTTCCACTTAATAGATGAACCAATTATTATTGGAATTAGACCAGAAGATATTCATGATGGCGATAAAACAAAATTCCCAAATACAACAATTGATATTGAAGTTGACGTAGCTGAATTATTAGGTTCAGAAACAAATATTTATATGACATTAAACGATTCAAACGTTTGTGCTGTTGTTGATGGAAAAGCTGGTATTCAAATTGGTGAAAAATTATCAATGTCATTAGATCCAGCTAAAATGCATTTCTTTGATGTTGACACAGAATTAAGATTAAGATATGAAAAAGGTAAACCAATTGACTTTGAAAAACAACCACACGGAATTAAGAGATTAAAATTTGCTCCTAAAGTTGAAGAAGAAGTAACTGAAGAAGAATAAAAAATATAAAGTAAAAAGGCGGAAATCGCCTTTTTATTTTAAAAACAATGATAACGGTTTCACTTAATAAATTATGATATAATAATTTATACGATAAACACTTAGATACATGAGAGGATAGATAATTAATGGTACCAAGATTTGAAAAAAGAGTAAGAGCTTATGCAGTGGAATTATCTGCGCTTGCGATTGTTTTGATTGTAGTTACCTTTGGACTTGAAAACGTATATTTAAAAGTTGGACTAGTAGTAGCGACTTATATTTTTGTAACAATACTACCTCTTTTTATTTCTAAAGGACAAACGTTTGGTAAAAGAGTTCAACAAATAAAAGTAGTTAATTTAGATGGTACTGATGCTAATATTTTTAGAGTGATACTACGTGAAATATTTAAAACAGTTTTAAGTATCATAACCTTTGGTATATATAGTGTTATTGCTTATTTTGCATTAACAGAAAAAGAAGTAAGTAGAACTATTCACGATTATATTTTTAAAACTAAAGTTATTGACTTAGGCAAAAAACCAAGTATTAAAACTGATGACTTTTTAGGCAAATCAGATTCAATGAAGAAAAGGGGCTTTTAAATGAAAAAATACTTTTCAATATTTTTACTATTTTTAGTATCAATAATCTTAGTTGCCTGTAAAGATAATAAGCCTGTTGAACTAAATTATGAAGAAGATATCTATTATAGTTTGTTTGTAAGGTCATTCGCTGATTCTGATGGTGATGGCATTGGTGATTTAAATGGTATTACTGAAAATTTAGATTATTTAGAAGAGTTAGGTATTACTGCTTTATGGTTGTTGCCAATTTTTGAATCACCAACTTATCATGGTTATGATACGATCGATTATTATAAAATTAATCCAGATTATGGAACAATGGATGATTTAGAAAACTTAATAAATGAAGCTAATGAAAAAGATATAAAAATCATTTTAGATTTAGTTATTAATCATACATCAGATCAACATCAGTGGTTTATTGAAGCAAGCAAAGGAACTAATAATCCATATAGAGATTATTATGTTTGGAATGGTAATAGTGCTCATCAAGAGTTTGTTGGTGGAATGATGGATTTAAACTTAAGAAATGAAGAAGTTAAAGAAAAAATGTTTGAAGTTGTAGATTATT
>DURF01000070.1 GCA_012837395.1 Acholeplasma sp.
TATGTTGCGACTAAGGAGTTAATTAGAATAAAAGTTGATATGAAATATGTTAATATATCAGCTCTTATTTTCTTTTTAGTAGGAGTTGCTTTACTTTTTTTACCGACATTAATTCAATTCTTTAAAAAACCTATTATTAATGAACTTGTATTAATTGTTAGTTGGGTTTTTACTTGGGCATCGGTTGAAAAGAAGTTTTTTGAAATGCATAATTTAAAAAACCATAGAAATAATATTCTTCATATATTAACGAGTAAAGTATTTTATTACTAAAACTATGCCTATTTGATTATTAGGCTATTTGTGATAAAATATATAATAATGTAGGTGATAATTTAATGATTAATAAAAAATAAAAAAAATTACTTGAAAAAAAGTATCAATTAAAACTTTTCGATGATATTTTATTTAGATCGGATCGTCAAGTTACTTTTTTATTCGATAAAAATGAAAGCCCTTTAACTTGTTATATTTTAAGTGGTGATGTTACTAAACTAGCGTTGCCTCAGTTTGATAAAATAGAAGCTAATAAATTACTAGATTTTGTCGAACCTAATAATTTATTGGCTGATGTTGAAGGTAAGCATATATTTGTAGAAAACATCCGTGAGAAATTCAATAGTTTTGATGATGAACTATTTTTATATTTGCCAATTAGAAGAGATATAACTCCGCTTTGGCTCTATACAGGGTTTAGAAAAATTAAAGATGGTAGATTTATTGTCGGCCAAGTATTAAGAGTCTTTGAAGATACACCCAAAGATATTATTCATTATCAAAAAACATATCAAGACTCACTAACAAGTCTTTTTACAAGAGATACATTAAAACTTCATATCGATTATTTAGAAAACTATCATAATTCATATATTATGTATGTTGATATTGATGGCTTTAAAAGAATTAATGATAAATATGGACATCAAATTGGTGATAAGTTTTTAGTTAATATATCTAATTACTTTATTAATAATTGGGAATACAATGTTCTATATTATCGTTTAGGTGGCGATGAGTTTGCTGTTTATTGTTATGATCATAATGATGAACAAATAGAAAAAAGAGCACAGCAATTAATTTATGATATCGAGAATTTAAATAATATATCAAAAGAGTTAAACATTAGTGTTTCAATTGGAATAACAAAAATAACTGCTGAAACAAATGATTATCATACACTTTTAAATACTAGTGATGATGCGATGTATCAATCAAAAACTAAAGGTAGAGGAAAATATACCTTTTATAATAAATAAAAGAGGGGTTTTATGAAAGAAAATAAAAGTTTTAAATATTTAGCAATCGCGCTATTTATTGTTTTTGTCATCTCGTTTTCAGCACTAATTATTGGTTATTGGCTAGAAGCTAATGTTGCAGTAGTTGGAATTAGAATAGCAGTATTAATTGTTAGTTTTGCTTCATTTGGAGCAAGTACTCTTTTTAGCATGATGGTTTATAACCATAATAAAACAGTCAGTAAAATTAATGATGACTTAAACAAAAGATCGGAACTTTTTAGAGAACTACAATTCGCATCATCTAACTACTCAATTATTGAGTATAATGACAGAATGTTAATTTCACCTGAATCAGAAAGATATATTTCAAGGTTTCATAAGAAGGATGATCCAAGTTTTCATTTAGTATATGAAAATCTTGATTTAGAAAAAGAACTATCGTTTTATACAATAAGAATTCCGTTTAAAGTAATTGAGGGAAAAACTTGTGGAAGAATTGAACTTTCAGAAATTAAGTTTGAAAAGGATACAGAAGTTTTTAATTTTATTCCGATGGAACATGAAAAAAGAACTAGAGCATATCTCTTATATAATGAACAAACTAAAAGAAGTAATATGATTATTAATATTGTAACTAATAGTTCTAGCAATTTCTTTAAAGACAAAGTTAATATATTTTCTAAAATTAAAATAACATTAACAATTTCTAGTATCTTAGGAGTATCAATTAAAGGTAGAAGTGAGTTATATTTCACAAACCCAACCCAAATAGAAGGTGATGGTCTACATACATATAAAATTAACTCATCTAACTTTTTAACGTCAAGTCCACCATATTTAGAAGAGAAGTTTATTAATGAGTCTGTGCCGTATGAAATAAAACGATAAAAATGGCACTAAAAAGCAGTTTATTCTGCTTTTTTTTAATGTTTTTAAATCCTAAAGCCCTTACATATATTAAATTATGTGTTAGTGTTTACTTTTAAATACTAATATCGTATAATAGTTAGGTGCCTAAGTAAAAAGGGGGTAATTATGAAAGAAAATCAATATGCAAAAGAGATATTTATACTATCTAATAAATTAAAAAGATTGCTCGATAAAAAACATTCAATTAATGGTTTATATGTTGGACAAGCTAGAGTTTTAGTGTATTTATTTAATAACAAAGAAAATAAAATTTATCAAAAAGACATTGAAAATACTTTCCAAATTAGAGGGGGTACTGTCACCGGGTTAATAGATACTCTAGTTAATAACAAATATATTGTAAGAGTTGAATCTGAGACGGATAAAAGGAAGCGTAAGATTGTTTTAACTAAAGATGGTGAAGAACTTGCGGTTAAAAGCATGGAAACCATCAGAACTGTTGAAAACGGCTTACAAAGCGCTTTAACTAAAGAAGAAAATGAAGTTTTTAAAAAAATATCACAAAAAATAAATAAATGGATTGATGAGGAGGAAAACAAATGAGAAAACTTTTTAAATATTTTGGTAACGTAAAAAAAGAAATGATACTAGTTCCTATATTAGTAGTAATAGAAGTGATTTTTGAAATATTAATTCCAGTATTCATGAGTAGATTGATTGATGATGGAATTAAAGCAACTGCTGGTCCTAATAAAGAATTAATATTTCTCTATGGAGGCTTAATGGTAGTTTCTGCTATTATTGCTTTAATATTTGGTGTAATGGTTACAAGAGTGACTGCAAAAGTATCAACTGAGTTTGGTCATAACTTAAGACAAGCTCAATTTGAAAAAATTCAAGAATATTCATTTGAAAATATTGATAATTTTAAAACATCTAGTTTAATTACAAGAATGACAATGGATGTTAATATGATTCAACAAGCAACTAATATGATTTTAAGGGTGGCACTTAGATCTCCTTCATTAATAATTTTCTCAATTATTAGTATTATGTTGTTTGCTCCAAGATTGTCATTAGCATTTGTAATAAGTGCTCCAATATTAATCATTGGATTTATTGTAATTATGAGAATTGCATATAAACACTTTATGCGTATGTTTAAACGTCTAGATAACTTAAACTTAACAATTCAAGAAGATTTGATTGCAATTAGAACTGTTAAATCATTTACAAGAGAAGGTTATGAAGTTGATAGATTTAACAA
>DURF01000071.1 GCA_012837395.1 Acholeplasma sp.
GCTATAAGGAGGAGATTTTATTATGTTTAAAACAATGAAAAAAGTATGGCGTTATATTCGTAAATATAAAAAGTTATTAGTAATTAGTATAACAACTATGATAATTGTTCAAATTCTTAATTTAGCTTCTCCCTTAATTGTTAAATCAATAATGGATGATTATTTAATTGGAATTGAAGATGCTTGGTATGAAACATCAGAAGAAACTAGTGTTTACTACAACAACAAATATTATACACAAGATATAGAATCAACAAATGGAGCAATGGTTGTTATTCAAAGAGCTAATTATTATTTTGTTGATGAAATAATTGATTTAGAATATATAAGAGGTAATAAAGAAGTAATAAATAAAGATAATAACATTACTGAAATAACATTTACCTCACAACAAAATGAATCTTTAACTGTTCTAGCAACCAAACTAAATAAATCAGAAGTCAAAATGTTTTATAATCCCTTTATTAATCCATTACAAGTACTTGTAATATTACTTGCAGTAAGATTATTACTACAAATAATATTTTCATATATACAAAGAATAACTACTGCTCATATTAACGTTAACATTGTAAGAGATGCGAGAATTGATGCTGTAACATCGCTTCAAAGAATGCCAATATCATACTTTGAAGAAGAACCAGCCGGAAAAATAGCTAACCGAATAATTAATGACGTTGGTGGGATGATGGGACTATTTTCTACATTGATGAATCTTGTCTTAAATGCATCTATGGCAATAGTTTTAGCATATATCGGGATGTTTTATTTAGATAAAAATTTAGCGCTTTGGACATTTATTATTTTTCCATTAGTTTATCTTTGGGTTAAATACTTTGTTAAATCACTAAATTTAATCGCTGTAAAAGTAAACGAACAAAGATCACTTATAACTGCTGAAATAAATGAAATTATCAATGGAATAAGTATTCTACAAGTATTTAACTATGAAGAAGAAACAATTACTAAATTTAATAAGCTATCAAAAAGTTATATGAAAGAGCAACTAAAAGAAAACAGACTTCATTTAGGAATTGGCTGGAACATGATTAGACTAATTGGTTCACTAGTTACTGCAGTTATTGTTCTATATTTTGGTAAT
The DNA here is from genome assembly GCA_012837395.1 of Acholeplasma sp. Lineage (GTDB taxonomy): Bacteria > Bacillota_I > Bacilli_A > Acholeplasmatales > Acholeplasmataceae > Haploplasma. Next base: position 1,103 of record DURF01000071.1, read on the forward strand.
GGATATTTAACAATTATTGGCTTTACAGCTACTGCTGGAACAATTTATGCATATAATACTTATCTAACTGCCATTATAGAACCAGTAGGGATACTATTTAGAGAAATAGGGAACTTAGAACATTCACTTGTTAGAACTGAGCGAATCTTTAAAATCATTGACGGTGAACAAGAAAGTGATGAGTTTTTTGAAACACCATTAATTGAAGGAAATATTAAATTTAATGATGTCTGGTTTTCATATAAAGAAAACCATCCAGTCTTAAAAGGAATAAGTTTTGAAATTAAACCAAACACAATGGTTGGAATAGTTGGACATACTGGTTCTGGTAAATCAACACTGATGAATTTATTACTAAGATTTTATGATCTTAAAGAAACCGATAGTGGATCAATTGAAATTGACAACAAAGATATTACAATAAATCCTAAAAGAACATACCGTCAACATATTGGTATTATTTTACAAGAACCAATTTTGTTTGCTGGAACATTATTAGATAATGTTAAATTTGGAACTAATATTACTGATGAAGAAGCAATTGAAATATTAATATCAGTTGGTGGAGAGCAACTATTAAACAAACTCCCAAACGGAATATATGAAGAAATCAATCGTCAAGGTTCAAATATGAGTATTGGTGAACGCCAAATTATTTCATTTGCTAGAGTAATTGCTCATAACCCAAGAATTTTAATTATGGATGAAGCAACCGCAAATATTGATACAGAAACAGAAGAAATAATTCAAAACGCCTTAAATAAAGTTAAAGAAAACAGAACAGTTATTGTAATTGCTCATAGATTGTCAACTATTAAAAACGCTAATAAAATAATTGTATTAGATAATGGATTAAAAGTTGAAGAGGGTAATCATACTGATTTAATTAATTTAAACGGGATATATGCAAATATGTATCGTTCACAAATAAAGTCTGCTAAAACTGAATAAAAATGTTAAAATAGTATATAAGAAAAAAGTAAGGAAAGAAAAACATGTATAAATCAAAACTAAGTATGAAAGATACTCAAAAAGCAATCAAAATAGTCAAAGACAACTTTGAAAGAAAATTAGCTGAAACATTTAATTTAGACCGTGTTTCAGCACCAATTATCGTTCCAAGTAAAGAAGGAATAAATGATGATTTAGGAATTAAAGATAGTGCTTTAAGTTTTTATGTAGAAACACTAAATAAAAACGTAGAAATAGTTCAATCCCTTGCTAAGTGGAAAAGAATGGCATTAAAAAAGTATGGTTATCACGTCTATGAAGGTCTTTATACCGATATGAATGCTATTAGAGCAAAAGATGAAGTTGATCAAACGCACTCACTTTATGTTGATCAGTGGGACTGGGAGTTAATAATAAATAAAAGTGACCGAAATATAGACTTTTTAAAAAGAGTTGTTAATAAAATAGTAAAAGCAATTAAAGAAACAAAAACTTTGATTCAAAGTTTTTACAATGTTTTAACAGATGAAATTAAAGAAGAAGTTTTTTATATTAGCGGTCAAGAATTAATAAAAATGTATCCCAATTTAAACGTTAAACAAAGAGAATATGAAATTACTAAACTTCATAAAACTGTTTTTATTACACAAATAGGACCACACTATGATCTAAGAGCACCAGACTATGATGATTGGCACTTAAATGGTGATTTATTAATTTGGAGTGATGTTATTAATGATGCGATTGAACTATCATCAATGGGGATTAGAGTAAATAAAGAAAGCTTATTAATTCAAATGGAAGAAAGCAATCGCCTAGATGAAATTAATGCTAAATACTATCAACAAATAATTAATAATGAACTACCACTAACAATTGGTGGTGGAATTGGCCAATCAAGACTTTGTATGGTTTTATTAGAAAAACTTCATATAGCTGAAGTACAAGCATCTATATGGAGTGAGAAAGAATTAAACTTTTTCAAAGAAAATAAAATTGAGTATTTATAATAATTACTAATTATAACTAAAGTTTGTTAGTAAAGTTAAAAAATGTTAAAATTAATATGATGAAGATAAAAAATATATGTTAAAAAGGAGAATAAAATGTCAATTAAAACACACGATATAAACTTAAAATTA
>DURF01000072.1 GCA_012837395.1 Acholeplasma sp.
CTTGTCAGATTTGATCATATGTATAACCAAAACTTTAACGCTAGATTTTATGGAAATGATTTTGGGTATAGTTTTAGATATTTACCTAATTTAACAATACCTATTTATGGGATAGTTCATCATGAAGGTTATAACGCATTATACGCAAACATAACCGAAGGTTCTGAAAATACGTTATTACAAGGCCGTTTTTGGGGAACTAGTGGTAAATACTTTAGAATGAGCCAAAAGTTCGTTGTAAGAAATATATATACAACTGTAATTGATAGACAAGGCAATGGTTATGATAGCTTATTAGATGAAATATTAAACAGTAATTACAAAGTTGATTATAAATTTTTAAGTGAAGAAGATGCTAGTTATGTTGGGATTGCTAAAGATTATCAACAAACATTGTTTGAGAAAGAAATATTAACTAAACAAGAATTAAATAATAACGGTAATATACCTATTAGCACTAATTATTTAATGAGTGATCGTGAAAATACTTTTATTGGTACTAAAAAAGTTACAATGTCAACTACAAAACAAGTTAACGAGATGTATGATTATTTTAGATCTAAGGGAATAAATAATCAGCTAGTTACACTATCTGGTTATTCTAAGAGTGGTAATTACGATCGCACACCTTATAAGATTAATTTAATTGAAGGTAAGAATAATTTTAAAGATTTAGCTAATAATGTTAATGAAAACAACGATTTAATATATTTAGAAAATGATTATACATATTCAAGTGAACTAAATAATCGTATTACATATAATAATGATGTTGCCAGAAATATTTCAAAAACAAGAATGAGTAGTAATAGTATAAATTTAAATGGCAATAGTTATGATATTTATAGACTCTATCCAGATAGAGTGATAAGATTTGCAGAAAAAGATGGTAGTGATATTTCTAAATTAGGTTTTAATGGTGTTGTTTTAAATAATGATGTTAAAACACTTTATAGTTATGCAAGAGGAAGTAATTATTATAGTAGAACAGATAGTTTAGAAAATTATTATAATATATATGAAAGTTTTGAAAGTATTGTAATGCACCGACCAAATTTATACGCTTTAAAATATGCAAAAGCATATTTAGATATGCCAATAACAAACAGTCAATATGATTACTATACTGACTTAGTTCCATTACTACCAATTATATTAAAAGGGTATTTATCTTATTTCACACCTGACTTAAACTTTAATGCGTTAGGTCACGATAGAATATTAATGATGGTTGATTTTGGATTAAACCCAAGTTATTTATTAACATTTGATGAAACATATAAAATGCGTCATACCTTATCAAGTGTTTATTATTCAACTACATTTGATAGTTATAAAGATAAAATTGTAGATACATATAACTATGTCAATAATGCGCTAAAACATGTGATTGGTGAAACAATTGTAAATAGAGAAGTGCTAGATACAGGGGTTGTTTTAGTTAGTTATAGTAATGGTGTAGAAATATATGTTAACTATTCAAGTAGTACATATGTTCATAGTGGCAATGTAATAGCCGCTAGCAATTATAAGGTGGTGATTTGATGAAAAAGTCACTAGATATTGTTAAAAAAGTATTAGGTTATATTAGTTTAGGTTTTTCTAAACTATGGTATTATTTAACACATAATTTTATTATTAGATTTAAAGATAACCATGTTATATTATTTAGTAAAATAAATATAAAAATTACTAGAAAAAGAAGAGCAGCATTTTATGGTTTATTATTTATATTTCCTTGGATAGTTGGATACATTATATTTTCATTTTATCCAATTATAAATTCTTTATACTTAACGCTTACTAGAACATTTTATAATTTAAATGAAGGTATGCAAAGTGAGTATATTGGTTTTGTTAACTATGTAAATATCGTTAGAAATCAAACGATATTACCAATATTTATTCAATATATCGGTAAAATGATTATTGCTGTACCGTTAATTATTGTCTTTTCATTAATAATTGCGTTGTTAATTAATCAGCCTATTAAAGGGAAAGGCGCATGGCGAACTATTTTCTTCTTACCGGTTGTAATTGCTTCAGGACCGATATTAAATGAATTAATTAACCAAGGGGCAACGACTCTACCTTCTTTTGATAATAATGCGGCATTAA
>DURF01000073.1 GCA_012837395.1 Acholeplasma sp.
ATTCTGTAACTTGAATATACTTTGTTTCTTTTTCCTTTATTGCTACAAAGTCAATTTCATAATCACGCCCAACCTTTCCTGTGTAAACACGGTATCCGTGTTTTATAAGTTCCAAATAGACAAAGTTCTCTAAAACACGTCCCCGATTAGAACCTTCATTAGGTATTATTTGGCTTCTTATTCCAAAGTCTACAGTATAATATTTACTAAATGTCTTTAACTCTTTCTTGCCTTTTACATCATACCGATTATACTTATATGAAAAGTACGATTTTAACATTAAATCTAGATATTCATTTACACGATCATAAGATGTATCAACTTGATTTGACTTCATAGTGTTAAATATTTAATTTGCAGATATTTTCGCACCAATATGTTCTAATACATATCTAGCAACAGCATAAAACTCCCTTTCTCTAGTAATTCTACCTCGCAGTATTATATCTCTTTTAAAGATTGTATTGAATATATCTTTTTTTAATTGGTTTTTTATTAACTTGTTTTCTGTTAAGACAACAGCCAGAAAACTACTTTCTAAAAACGTGTTATAGAATGCTTCATAATTATTCTTATCGCCAACAAAAGTCAACAATTCATAGTAGGATAACGGATATACTCTTATTGTAAGATATCTACCAGCCAAGTATGTTAAATGTTCTCCAGAAAACATATTAGCATTTGAACCTGTTAAATATATATCAATATCAAAACTAACCCTAAGTTAATTAACTACTCTAGCCCATTCATTTATTTCTTGAACTTCATCAATAAATAAATAAATTTTATCATCGACTTTTCTAACATCATGAATATATCTATGCAGTTCTTCCCCATCTTTCAACTTATCAAACTTAATCATTTCATAATTAATTTCAATAATTTGATTTTTAGAAATTCCACTTTCTATTAAATGATTAATCATCATCTTTAATATCGTAGATTTTCCACTTCTTCTAACACCAACAAGCAACTTTACATAATCAGTATCTTTAGAGGAAATTAACTTTTCTAAATACGAATGTCTAATAATCATTTACAACACCCTTTCTCATCAGCCTAATTATACTAAAAACTTGTAAAAGTCGCACTTTTTCAGTAATTATTGCCCTCTTGTTTTTAAACAAAATATCTTCGCCAATTAATGACATTAATTTGATACAAGCTTCGCTCATTTACTACTAACTAATTAAAATAATTACAAAAGCTTATATTATGATATAATAATTATATCTTTATAGAGTTTAAATATTAAATTTTAGGGGCGATTAGGTGAAACAAAAGAAGTTTTTAAATACATTAACAATGATGATAATTGACGCCATAATTATTTCATCCTCTTATATATTATCAATGTTAATTGCTGAAACCATCGGTTATGGCGATGGTTTTCCAAAAATTGGTTTATTTTTAGTAATTATAATTGCAGTTAAAATAATCATATATTTATTATTAGGAATTTATAATACAATTACACGTTACTTAGATTATACAGACATTACTAAAATTGTACTAGCGACTTTTTTCACAAACGTTGTTATAGTAATTTATTTAACAATTCCTGGTATAACTAAGTTTATGCCAAGATCCATTTATTTATTTATCACTACTTTAGAAATAGTTGGTTTGGTATTGGTTAGAATGTTTAGAAGATTTATTGAATACCGGAAAAAAAGATCTTCCTTTAAAAAATTAGAGGCAAAACGAACTTTAATTATCGGTGCTGGATCAGCTGCCGAACTAGCTATTAAAGAAATAAATAATAATAAAAACTTGAATAATTATATTGTTGGTTTAGTTGATGATGATCCTATAAAACTAGGTAGAACAATTTCAAACATTAAGGTCTTAGGAACAATTTCTGATTTGAAAGACATTATTCCTAAATGTGAAGTTGAAGAAATTGTTATGGCTATTAATAACTATCCCAAAACAAAGTTTAACGATTTATTAAATGAAATTAGTGAGTTTGATGATTTAATAATGAAAAGAATATCTTTGTCTGGTGATTTAAGAAAAGAACAAGATCTAAAGATTGTTGATGTTAAACCCGAAGACTTGCTTGATAGATATGAAATTAAGCTTGAAGCGGAAGATATTAACAATTTCATCAAAGATGAAGTTGTTTTAGTAACTGGTGGTGGCGGTTCAATAGGTAGTGAGTTATCTCGTCAAATATTTAACCTTAATCCCAAAGAATTAATAATCTTTGATATTTATGAAAATAATGCTTATGATATTCAAATGGAACTGGAACGCTTAAGATTTAAAAGAAATATCGATGTTAAATTAACCGTTTTAATCGGTAGTGTTTATAACACAAAACGTTTAGAACAAGTTTATGAAACATATAAACCAACACTAGTCTTTCATGCTGCTGCATATAAGCATGTTCCTCTAATGGAGGATAGTCCAATGGAAGCAATTAGAACAAACGTGCTTGGAACTAAAAACTCAGCAAGACTAGCTAATAAATATGGTGTTAAGAAATTTGTTTTAGTATCAAGCGACAAAGCTGTTAGACCAACAAACATTATGGGAGCAACAAAACGTTATGCTGAAATGATTGTTGCTCATTATAATGAAATTGGTCCAACTAAGTTTTCATCAGTAAGATTCGGTAATGTATTAGGGTCAAACGGCAGTGTTATTCCACTCTTTAAAAAACAAATTGCTGATGGTGGCCCTGTAACAGTCACACATAAAGATATTACCAGATACTTTATGACAATTCCTGAGGCTGTTGGCTTAATTTTACAAAGTGCAACATATGCTAATGGTGGTGAAGTCTTTGTTCTTGATATGGGTAACCCTGTTAAAATATATGATTTAGCTTATAAAATGATAAGACTATCCGGACTTAGACCTGGTATTGATATTGATATAGTCATTACCGGACTTAGACCTGGAGAAAAGTTATATGAAGAACTTTTAGTTGATCATAATAATAATACTCACTTAAAAACCGAACATAGTAGAATCTTCATTGAAAAACAAAATGGAATTAGTTATGATTCGCTGGATTTCAAATACGTTGAAGAACATTTTGAAAACTTAGATAATGAACATATTAAAAAAATGGTAGCAAAAGTAATCGATACTTACGATATAAATGGTAACGGAAAATAAATACTTAGAGGCTTTAAAGTAGAAAATCTACTTTAAAGCCTCTTTTTTTATTATATTTTTCACTTCTTCAATAATTATTAAACATCGTTCCTTGCTTAGTTTTATAATTACCTCCTAATACTCTTTATAATTGGAAACTCAAACAGTTTATTAAAGTCTTCTAATAATCCAATCGTATTGCTGATTTTTAATAGTGACGTCAAAGAAATTTCCCCCTTGGTTTCAAACCTCCTAATTGAACCATAACTAACACCCGATCTAACACTTAATTCTCTTTGAGTTAAACCAAATTCTTTTCTTCTTTTTACAAATCTTTCCACTAAATAATAAACCGCTCTTTGTTCTGTTAGAACATCAACAAAATCACTAATATCTATCATATTCTTTTTCATGGTGCTTATATTTTAGCATTTTTACCACAAAACATTAATAATTGCCAATATATTAGCACCAGAAATTTAGTTTTCATTAAAATAGGATTCAAAAAAGAGCAAACTCCCTTTGAATCCTATTTTAATTATATTATGGTTTAAGTGAGCCTATACTAACTACATGAATTCCATCTTCTCTAGTATAAGAAGCATTTTCGCTCGTTAAAACCATTAAGAAAGACGGTTTATTCATCTTATTAGTATCAACTACATCAACTAATTTTTTTAGGTTTATCGCTGCCTGATCTTGTTGGTGTTCACCCAACTTTACTTCGATTGCCCCCCATCTACCGTCTGGCAGATGAATAATAGCATCGCATTCTAACCCATTAGAGTCTCTATAATAAAAAACATTCCCACTCAAAGAATCCGAATACACTCTTAAATCTCTAATAGCCATTGCTTCAAACAATAGATCTAAAAGTTTATAGTCGTTTAACAAGTCAGAAGGTGATATTCCTAAGCTGGCAACCGCAATTGACGGATCAACAAACATTCTAGTAGGAGTTGATCTTATTGAAGCTTTACTTCTTAAGTTTGGATTCCAAGCTTCTAATTCATCAATAACATGCATGTGTTTGAAACTATCAATATACTTATTTATAGTTGGAATTGATAGTGATTCGTTGTGTGCCGACAAATCATCTAAAATTTTTTGATTTGATGCCTTTGTTGAGATATTTCTTGAGTAAGACCTTAAGAACATTCTCACTAGGTGTGAAGATTTAACTTCTGCAACTTCTTTTAATTCTATTTCAACAATTGAATTCACATAGTTTTTAGCCTGTTGTAAGGCAGCTCTTTCTTCTAAATCTATACTCAAAGGCCATCCACCCCTTGAAATTAAAAACGCAACATTTTTTAAATCCATATTATTGAAAGTAGGTGCGATTGTTTTTCCATTAAATAAATCTTCTAATGATACACTTCCGTCAGACTCTAAAGATTCATAGAGACTCATTGTTCTCATTTTTAGTCTGGAAATTCTACCCGTCCCACTGTGAATGATATCTTTTGTATCATGCGGACTAACTGATCCTGTCATTATAAATTGTCCCATTTTTCCTCGAACATCTACCTCATGTCTGATCGCATCCCATAGAGTAGGAGCAACTTGCCACTCATCTACTAGTCTTGGAGTTTCACCTTGAAGTAAGATTTTAGGGTTAATTTTAGCAAAATTTAAATTTCTATCTATATTCTTTGGGTCGTCCATTGATATATAACTACTTGATTGTTGTTTAGCAGTTGTAGTTTTACCACACCACTTTGGACCTTCAATTAAAACCGCACCTGATGCAGAAAGCATAAATTCTAATTGTTCATCTAAAATTCTCTTTTTATATTTCTTCATCGAACCACCTCTTTTCTACATTATATAACAATAATAAGTTATTTACAACTTTACTTTATGATTTGTGGCGGTTTCACTTTATGATTTGTGGCGGTTTCACTTTATGATTTGTGAAAGCCATATTTACAATTTACTGAATCATGTTTTACTGAATCATAATTCAGTAAATTGTATTCTTCCTAAAATGCTAAAACAAAAGCACTCGTCAATTAAGAAAAGTGCCTTGTTTATTATTTCTCTTTAGTTTCTAAATACTCATCATAAGTCATTGGTTGATCAATATATGTACCGTCTTCAAATATTTCAATAACGCGGTTTGCAGTTGATTGAACTAACTCATGGTCAGTTGATGAAAATAAGATAACACCATTAAAGTTTATTAATCCTTTATTAAGTGATTGGATTGATTCCATATCTAAGTGGTTTGTTGGTTCATCAATTATAAATGTATTACTTTCTTCTAACATCATTTTAGCAATCAACGTCCTAACTCGCTCACCACCAGATAAAACAGATAACTTTTTAAAGACATCTTCTTTAGAAAATAACATTCTACCTAAGAATCCTCTAATATAGGTTTGTTCTTGGTTTGAACTAAATTCTGTTAGAAAGTCAATAATACTTTTATCATTATTACTAAAGATATGGTTATTTTCTTTAGGGAAATATGATTTATTAACTGTTTCACCATATTTTACTTCACCGGTATAATCTGTGTCTTTTCCAGCAAGTATTTCAAACAGATGTGTTTTAGCAATTTCATTATTCCCAACAAATGCTATTTTATCTTCTTTTCCTACGACAAATGAAATACTATCTAATACTTTTTTACCATTAACTACTTTAGTTAGTTTTTCAACTTTTAAAACATCATCACCTAACTTCTTCTTAGGAACAAAGTTAACTTAAGGATATCTTCTAGTTGATGGTTTAATATCAGTTAGTTCAATTTTGTCTAAAAGTTTCTTACGTGAGGTTGCTTGTTTGGATTTAGATGCGTTCGCACTAAATCTTTGAATAAACTCTTCTAACTCTTTAATTTTATCTTCAGCTTTTTTATTAGCTTCTTTAGCTTGTTTTAACATTAACTGACTTGACTCATACCAAAAGTCATAATTACCTGTATATAAAGTAGCTTCTTTAAAATCAATATCAACAATGTGTGTACACACTTTGTTTAAAAAATATCGATCGTGAGATACTACGATTAATGTATTTTTAAAATCCATTAAATATTCTTCTAACCACTTAATAGCATTTATATCTAAGTTGTTAGTAGGCTCATCTAATAATAAAACATCAGGTTCACCAAATAGCGCTTGAGCAAGTAACACTTTAACTTTTAACTTACCATCTAAATCAGCCATTTGATTGTAGTGATACTCTGTATCTACGCCAAGCCCATTTAATAG
>DURF01000074.1 GCA_012837395.1 Acholeplasma sp.
GAGTTATTAATAAGACAACTATTATTTTAAATAGGTTACTATTTTTGTTTAATAGTAAACTTGGTATTAATCCCCAAATAATTGGTCCTATCATAAATAGGGGTAGAAATGTTTGTCCGGCAAGTATTACACTAACCGCATCAGCTAGTATTGCAATTACCAAACTATATTTAATACCTAAAAAGATTGCGGCAATAATAATTGGTATTGCATAATAAGCTGTTCCTATTGTGTTAGTACCTATTAGTTGTTTGACTATTACATCAATAACTACTGAGATTGCAGCGAGCATTGCTGCAAACGTAAATTTCTTTAATTCCATTAAAAAAGACCTCCTTTTATTTTAGAGATCCACTATAAATGATATACAGCGGATGCATTAGAAAACCGCCTTTTTAAAGTTCGTTCTAACCCGACATCCCATGGCTAGACACTTAACGCTTTCTAATTACTCTGACTATATTATTATACTATAATTTAAAGTTAATAGGTATTATATTGTTTTTAGTTAGGAAGTTATTAGTTTTTGAAAATGGCTTTGATCCAAAAAAACTAATTCTTGCTGAAAAAGGTGAAGGGTGAGATGATTTAATTACTAAATGATTAGGGTTATTAATATATCTTTCATACTTTTCAGCATTTTTACCCCATAAGATAAATACTATTGGTTGATTTAGTTTTGTTATTTCTTTAAAAACATTTAAAGTAAATACTTCCCAACCAATATTTTGATGTGATAAAGGTTTAGATTCCTCAACTGTTAAAATTGTATTAAGAAGTAAGACTCCTTGGATCGCCCAATTTGTGAGATTATTGTTGTTAGAAACTTTGATATTTAAGTCATTTTCTAATTCTTTTTTAATATTTATTAAACTTTTAGGAGTTTTACTATCAAGCGTGCTAAAAGCAAGCCCATGAGCTTGATTAGGTTGATGATAAGGATCTTGTCCTAGTATAACAACTTTTAAATCCTTTAAATCAAAATATTTAAAAGCATTAAAAATATCTTCATATAGAGGATAGATTGTTTTTGTTTTATATAAAACATCAACCTTTTCTTTCAGTTTAATAAAGTATTCTTTTTGAAACTCTTTGTTTAAAATATCATTCCACATGTAATCACCATCATTATTATAACAAAAAAGGCGGAAATTATAAAATTTCCACCTTAATTTAACTTAAAAAATTATTTAGTTTGTTCTGCAACTTTTTTAGCAGTTTTAACTAATTGTGCAGTATAACTCATTTCGTTGTCATACCATGTCATAATTTTAACTAATTGTCTTCCGTCTACTGTCATAACTTGTGTTGTATGTGCATCAAAGATTGAACCGTAGTGGCTACCAATTACGTCTGCTGAAACGATTGGATCTTCTTCATAATATAAAGTATCGTTTGCTGCTGCTTTCATAGCTGCGTTTACTTGTTCTGCTGTAACTTCTTTTGCTAATTCAACTGTTAAGTCAACAACTGAACCGGTAATTGTAGGAACTCTTAATGCTGTACCGTCTAATTTACCTTTTAATTCAGGTAATACTAAACCGATTGCTTTAGCTGCACCAGTTGAACTTGGAATAATTGATGCTGCTGCTGCACGTCCACGACGTGAGTAAATTCCTTTTCTGTGTGGTAAGTCCATTAATGATTGGTTTGCTGTATAAGCATGAACTGTTGTCATGAATCCTTTTACTAAACCAAATTCATCATTTAATACTTTAGCAACTGGTGCTAAAGCATTAGTTGTACATGAAGCACCACTAATTACTGTTTCTGTTCCATCTAAGATGTCGTCGTTAACGTTATAAACGATTGTTTTTGCATCGCCTGATACTGGTGCTGTAACAATAACTTTTTTAGCTCCAGCTTCAATATGCCAGCTTGCTTTTTCTACACTAGTGAATACACCTGTACCTTCTAATACAACTTCTACTCCTAGTTCTTTCCATGGTAAGTTTTTAGGATCTTTCTCACTATAAACTTTGATTTTTCGATCTCCAACTTGGATAAAATCATCACCATGAGTAATATCATCTTTTCTAAAAACACCTTGTGCTGAGTCATATTTTAATAAATATGCTAATGTCTCTGCGTCGGTTAAATCGTTAATCGCAACTACATCAAATGTTGGGTCTTCAATCATTAGACGAAATGCTAAACGACCAATACGGCCAAAACCGTTAATAGCTACTTTATTTGCCATTTTTTTATTCCTCCTTGTTTGGTTTTTTCATTTATATTATATCATTATTCTCGGTTTTATCAATTATTAAAGAACCAGCAATAAATGTAAACGTTTTAGTTGGTATATTGTGGGAAATTTGTTATAATAATTATTGACAATCTTTGGGGGTGTTTTAATTGGTGCGAGAATCTAATATGGAAATTGAGTTTAAAACTTCAATTGAAAAAGATAAGTATCTAGAATTATTGGAACTATTTGATTTAGAGGAAAACATATACAAACAGACAAATTATTATTTTGATACTGATGATTTAGTATTGAGTAATAATAAAACAGTTTTGCGAATTAGAAAAAAAGGTGGTCGTTATAAAGTAACCTTAAAAAGACAAAGTGATGTCGGAGCTTTTGAAAATCATGTATTTATTACTGAAGAACAAGCTCTTGATATGATTGAAAATGGGTTTAATTCGAAAACATTTTTTGAAGATATTGATTACGATGTTAAGTTTAGAGCTTCACTTGATAATTACCGTGCTTCAGCTCCTTACTTAGAAGGTGTTTTATTTTTAGATCGATGTGAATATCATGACATAGTTGATTTTGAAGTTGAATATGAATACTTTGATTTCAATGAAGGTGAAAAGATTTTTAAAGCCTTATTAAAAGAACATAACATTGATTATGTTAAAACAAAAAGAAAGAGCGAAAAAGCCCTTTCTACTAAATAAATTAAATAACTATATAAAGCAAAAAGTTTCCAAATTAATGGAAACTTTTTTACTTTATATGTTTAAGCTTTCGCTTTTAATTCTTCTAAGTATTGTTCTAATACTTTTTCATACTCATCACTGTTTTCATTAGAAACTTCAATATTCATAATCATTTCTCTTAAACGTCTTGGAATAAATATTCTAATTTCTTCCTCGTTATAACCAACTTGCAGTCTTGTTTCATCAACAATAATTGGCCTTTTTAAAACACTAGGGTTTTCGATAATGAAATCTTTTAATTCACTCATTAACATATCTTCAATATCTAAGTCTTTTTCTTTGAATATTTTTGATCGTGTTGAGATTATATCATCAAAACCATTTTCAGCGTTTTGTAGCATAATTTCAATATCATCTCCCGTTAATGGTTGAGTGAAAATGTTCTTTTCAACGTATTCAATCATATATTTATCAAGCCATTTTTTTGCTTTTCGACATGATGAGCAACTAGGTGTAGTATATATTTTAATCATGAACATTTCCCCCCTCTTTCAAAGATCTATAAACATACACTATAATTATATAGTTAAAGATGCGATTTTTCAAGTGCATATTAGATATTTTTTGATATTCAAACGATATTACTTGGTTTTATCGTCATTTAATTATATAATAATTATTAACATTAAATAATTTTGAGGTGAGAAAATGGCAAATTGGAATTTAAAAGAATTTTATGAAAATGAAGAGAATTGGGGAAAAGATTTAGAAGAATTAAAAAGTCTTGTACCTGAATTAGCAAGTTTTGAAGGAAAGTTAAATGATTTTAATCAATTTTTAAATTATTTTAAACTTGAAGAAAAAGCAAATAAGTTATTTTACCGTTTATATGGATATGCACATTTAGCAAGTGATTTAAATTTAAAAGATGTTGAAAAACAAACAATGCAACAACAAGTATTAATTGTTGTTAATGAGTTAAGTCAAAAAACCGCTTGGTCTAATCCTGAAATTTTAAGTTTAGGTGAAGAAAAAGTAATGGAGTTTTTAAATAAGGATGAGTTTTTAAAACCTTATGTATTCCCAATTGAAAAACTGTTTTATCAACAAAAACATGTTTTAAAACCTGAACAAGAACAAATACTTGCAAACTTTGGACCAACTAGAAGTATTCCTACTTCTTTATATCAAGCAGTATCGATTGTTGATGCTAAAAACGAAGAAATTACTTTAGATAATGGCGAAAAAATAGTTGTTACTCCAGCAACATATCGTTCATTAATCGCAAACGCTGATTCTGCAAATGATCGTAAGAAAATCTTTGAAGCAGTTTTTAAACGCTATGAAGATAATAAAACTTCTTTTGCAGGAATTTATAATTTAGTCTTACAACAATTAAAAGCTAATTATAAATCAAGAAATTATAATAGTGCTCTAGAGGCAGCACTTTTTGGAAACAATATTCCAGAATCAGTATTCCATAATTTAAAAGATACTGTTTATAATAACACTGATGGTGTTAAAAAGTATATTAAATTAAGACAAAAACACTTGGGGCTAGATAAATACCATACTTATGATCGATTTTTAAATTTTGTTAAAGATGAAACTGTTTATGATTATGATTTATCAAGAAAACTATTTTTCGAATCAATTGAAGGTATGGATCAAGAGTTTGTTGATTATCAACACGAAGCACTAGCTGATGGGTTTGTTGATGTTATGCCTAAAGATGGGAAAAGAACTGGTGGTTATTCTTCTACAATGTATGGATATCACCCATTTATATTATTAAATCATGATAACACATTAGACTCTGTTTTCACTTTAGCTCATGAGGCTGGACATAGTGCGCACTCACTATTTTCAAATAATAATCAACCAATGCCTATAGCTAGATATACCATTTTTGTTGCCGAAATTGCTTCTACTTTTAATGAACATGTTTTATTAGATCATTTATTAAAAAATGTTAAGGATAATAATCAAAAAATTTCATTATTACAAACTGCAATTGATGGCATTATGGGAACATTCTTTAGACAAACATTATTTGCTACATACGAGTTTGAAGCATCAAAATTAGTAGATCAAGGAATTCCTTTAAATGCTGATGTCTTATCAAAAATCATGGTTGATTTATATAAACATTATTATGATTTAGATATTACAGAAGAAAAGGGTAAACAATATGTTTGGGCATATATTCCCCACTTCTTTGGTACACCGTTTTACGTTTATCAATACGCAACATCATATAGTGCTTCTTTAAAGATATATAATGATATTAAAGCGGGTAAAAAAGATGCCTTTGATAAATTTAAAGGTTTATTAAAGTCTGGTGGTAGCAAATATCCTGTAGATCAAGCCAAAGAGGCTGGTGCTGATTTATCAACAAAAGACCCTTATTTAGCGGTTATCGAAAGATTCAACTTCTTAGTCGATGAATTAGAGAAAGCGTTGACAGAAAAGAACAATTAATATATAATTATATTAGCAATGATGAGGAAGGTTTATTTAAGATTCATTCTTAGCGATAATGGGATAGTGTAAGCCATTAATTGAATTAAATAAATTTGGGACCTCTAGCATAAAACTTAATCCTTAAAGCGCTAGATTATTCTAGAACTAAGGTGGCACCGCGGATTTAAATTCGTCCTTAGACATTAATTTGTCTAAGGACTTTTATTATTTTAAAGGAGAGAAATTATTATGAAAAGATTAGTATCAGGTATTAAACCAACAGGAGATTTAACCCTTGGTAATTATATTGGAGCTATAAAACAATTTGTTAATATGCAAAATGAGTTAATAGATACTGAGTTCTTTATTTTTATTGCTGACTTACACGCTATTACTACACCACAAGAAAGATTAGTTTTACGAAAAAATATTAAAAGTATTGCGGCATTATATATTGCTTGTGGTCTAGATCCAGAAAAAGTAAACATATTTATTCAATCAGAAATTAGTGAACATGCTGAATTAAATTATATTATGGAATCAACCTTATATATTGGTGAAATGGAACGCATGATTCAATATAAAGAAAAAAAGGAAAGTCAAACTGAAGGAATTCGTACTTCGCTTTTAACTTATCCTGCTTTAATGGCAGCTGATATTTTATTATATGATGCAAACTTCGTGCCAATTGGCGAAGATCAAAAACAACACCTAGAATTAACAAGAACTGCTGCTAATAGATTTAATTTCTTATATGGTGATACTTTTACTATCCCTGAAGGGATTATCCCAAAAACTGGTGCAAGAATTATGGGACTTCAAAACCCTGAACAAAAGATGAGTAAAAGTGCTGATAAGTCAGCAAAAGACTACATTTTATTAATTGATGATTTAAAAGTTGTTGCTAATAAGATTAAATCAGCTGTGACAGATTCAGATAACTTAGTTAAATTTGACAAAGAAAATAAACCTGGAATTAGTAACTTACTTACTATTTTCTCAGCTTTAACAAATATTAGTATTAAGGATTTAGAAGAAAAATATAAAGATAGTAATTATGGAACATTTAAATCAGATTTAGCAAATGTTGTTGTTGATGAACTTAGTCCAATTCAAAATAAATACAATGAAATTATTAATTCTAAAGAATTAGATGATATTTTAGATAAAGGTAGAGACCGTGCTAAATTAATAGCGAGAAGAAAATTAGATAAAGTTTATCATAAAGTTGGGCTTGGTAGAAAGAAATAATTGTAACATCTTAATTCAAGAATAACTTTTAGAAA
>DURF01000075.1 GCA_012837395.1 Acholeplasma sp.
TAAAAACAACCTAGAAACTTAAAAATTTCTAGGTTGTTTTCTTAATGAGAATCTCTTTCAATTAATTCAACATCTATAACATCATGCAAAATACTTAACTCTTTTTCCCTTATTAATCTGGCCAGTTTATTAAATGATTGTTTACCCATTAAATTAACTGGTTGACTAATTGTTGTTAGAGCAGGAATTGAATAATCGGAAAAGGATATATTATCATATCCAACAACAGATATATCTTCTGGAACTTTTCGATTAATTTTATTTAAGATACTAATTGCTGCTAAAGCAAGCGTATCAGAAAAGGCAAATATACCATCAATATCTTCGTTATTAAGTAAGATTTGTTCCATTAATTTAATATCAGGGTTAACTAAGTCAAAGTCATAAATATCAACATATAAACCACTCTTTTTAAAAATATTTAAAGCACCAATCGTTCTTTCAACTGTTGTAAGTAAAAAGGATGGTCCTCTAAACATAACAATCTTTTTACGGTTTTTATTTATTAACGCTTTAGCACCTAATTCGCCACCTTTAACATTATTAGAAGTAATAGAAGGTATATTTTCATCTAAAATATGATCAACTGTTATAATTGGTATTTTAAGGGATGCTAAGTTTTCAGTATTTGCAAAATTAGACGCAATAATTAAACCATCAATACTGTACTGTTCAAAAAATCTTAAATATTCCATTTCACGTTCAGGATCATCATTTGTATGACAAAACATAATTTTGTAACCAGAAGTAGAAGCTTGTGATTCAATTCCTTCTAAAAGTGGACCGTAAAAAGTTGGTCCAATATGAGGTACAATTACGCCAATAATTTTAGAAGAGCGACTAGTTAGACTTCTTGCGAGTTGGTTTGGAACAAACCCTAACTCATCAATAGTTTTTAAAATTATTTCTTTTGTATCTTTATGAACATAACCTTTTTTATTTATAACTCTTGAAACTGTCGATACACTAACATTAGCCTTTTTAGCAACATCTCTAATTGTTGGTTTCAATTTATCACTCCTTCAATAATAAAACAAACTTGTAAGGTTCTAGTGCTATTTTATCATAAAAGTTAGATTCATTTGTAAAAAGGTTTAAGTAGTTAGCATTAAGATCGTTATTTAAAGGAAGTTCAATACTTTCTTTACTATTATTTAAAACAACTAAAATTGTTTCATTTTCATATGTTTTTGTAAACGATAAAACCTCTTTACTAATAAAATTGTAGTTTGGTTCATTAAAACTTTTATGTTTTTTTCTTAATTTAATTAAAGTTTTAATGAACTCTTTAAATGCTAAAGCTTCATCATTAGGGTTCCAAATCATTGTTCTACGGTTGTCAGGGTCATGATTACCTGTTAGAAGTACTTCTCCACCATAATAAATATTTGGTGCACCACAAGATAAAAACATAAATAAATAAGCAAGTTTAACTCTTTCAACATTATCATCAACTCTTCTTAAAACTCTGGTTGTATCGTGAGAATCAATTAAGTTAAACATATTAGGCATAACATTTTTAGGAGTTGTAGCTAAGTAATGATTGATTTGACTAATAAATTCAGCTACATCAATTTTTTGATCAATAAAATTCCAAATCGGAACAGTTAAGTCATAGTTCATTACTGAGTCTAATTGATCACCTAAAAGCCAAGGTAGAGATTGATCCCAGTTTTCACCTAATATAAAAGTGTTTGGGTTAGCTTTTCTTGACGCTTTTTTTATTTCTCTTAAAAAATCATGACTTATTTCATTTGAAACATCAAGTCGCCAACCATCAATATTATATTCGGTTATCCAATATGTAATAACTTCTAATAAATGTTTTTGTGTTAAAGGATCATTTGTATTCCATTTAGGCATATGAGGTGTATATGCGAATGTTTTAAAGTTTAATTCGAAACTACTATGAGATTTTCCTAAACTAGGTTCACCATTTTCATTTAAAGGAAAGTTTACAACTGGGAATTTATCAATGTGAAAACTATTTTTATAAATACTTTTCTCACCTTTTTCAACAACGTCTTGGAAAAAAGGATGTAGATATCCACTGTGATTAAAGACTCCATCTAACATCACTTTAATGTTTAATTTATGAGCAGTCTCAACTAATTCTTTAAAATCTTCGTTAGTGCCAAAAGAAGGATCAATCTTAAAATAATTAATAGTATCGTATTTATGAGCTGTTTTAGCTTCAAAGATAGGGGTGAAATATATTCCAGTTATACCTAAATCGTTTAAATAAGGCAGTTTAGCAGTTATACCTTTTAAATCTCCACCAAAGATTTGGTGGTTATTAACTGGTAGACTTCCCCAAGGAAGTTTAGGGTTTTTAGTATAAAAACGGTCTGGAAATATTTGATACCAAACTGTTTCTTTAACCCAATTAGGTGTA
>DURF01000076.1 GCA_012837395.1 Acholeplasma sp.
CAAGACTACTTAAATCGATTGTATTACGGTCAATATGAACGATTAATCTTCCTGGAGTTGCAACTATAATATGAGGGTTCTTTTTTAAATTAGCAAATTGTTTAGTATATGATTCGCCCCCGACAATTGGAATAACTGTTATTTCTGAATAATATTTTACTAATTTAACTATTTCTTTATATACTTGTAATGCAAGTTCTCTAGTTGGTGTTAATATTACTGCTTGAATTTTTTTATTCTTTAAATTAATTTTTTCTAAAATTGGAATTGAAAAAGCAAAAGTTTTACCGGTTCCGGTTTTTGCTTGTGCAATGATGTCTAACCCTTCCATCATTTTAGGAATTGCAAGACTTTGAATTTGAGTTGGTTCAACTAAATTCATTTCTTGTAATGCTTTTTTTGTTTGATCTAGTATTTCTAGATCGGTAAATAATTGGTTCAAATTTATAACCTCGTTTCTAAAACCTTATTAAGTATACCATAATAAAAAAATATTAGTTATAATAAAGAAAAAAAAGCCTTGAAAGTGTTTTTGATATGAGAAGACTTTATTGTGTGTTTTATATTTTCCATTGTTTAAATGTAAATTTTAAGTTATAATTAATAATAAGAACAAAAGCAGGTGTATAAATATGGATAGTAATATAAGATTACCTAAAACAAAAGTTGGGTATAAATCTTTCTATAAAATTATAGAAGTATCAAAAGAATTATTTAGAGTTAAAGGAGTTTCTACCACTTCTGTTAATGAGATAATTGAAAAGGCTGAGGTTGCGACTGGAACTTTCTACAATTATTTTGATGATAAATTAGCAGTTTATAAATATTTGTTAGATGACTACTCTACAATTATTAGAAAGAGAATTTATGACGCTATTAGGACTGTCGAAACTAGATATGAAAAAGAACGAATTGGTATCAAAACGTTCTTAGAATTTGCACGTGAAGATAAATTAAGTTATCGAATAATTTGGGAATCGCTTTTTATTGATCAACGATTATTTGTTAATTATTATACTAATTTCTCTAATGCATATGTCAATCAATTAGCATATGCTGTTAAAGGCGGACAAATCAAGGACAATATCGATTTAAAAACTTTATCCTTCATGTTAATGGGAATTGCTAACTTTGTTGGACTACAAGTAGTCTTTGAAGGTGATCTATCTGATGAAGAATTAGATAAAATCACTGACCAAATTATGTATGTTTTAAAAAACGGAATGTTCACTTAAGAGAAAAGGTCTTATATCAAATCGATATAAGACCTTTTTTAATATATTATTTTAACAAGTTTCCCATTTTTTTAGAAATTAAGTTTGTTGACTTTTTGGGAGCTAAACGATAAAGCCGATTCATCATTTTAGAATCACTACCAACATAACTGTATAACTTTTTCTTAAGCATCGCTTTTACTATTTTTTCTGCAGCAATGTCAGCATCCAACATTTTTACTTTAGTATTACTTCTTTCTTCTTCTACATCCATTTTAACATTAGAGTTAGCAGATATATTTGTATTAATAGCGCCAGGAAACACTAGAGTAACACTTACATTTGTATCTTTTAATTCTGAATATAGTGCTTCAGTCATTAACTTAACCGCCGCTTTTGAAGCACCATAAACTGCTTGTCCTGGCACTGGTAGAAATCCACCCATACTTGAAACATTAACTAAATATGATTGTTCTCTTTGTAGTAAAGATGTAAGGAATGTTTTATTTAAATATACTGTCCCATAAAAGTTTACATTCATTACTCTTTCAATATCCTCATATGATAAATCCATTACTTTTACAAAAGGTTGGATAATACCGGCTACATGGATTAGTCCATCAATATAATTTAAATCTTTAATAATGGATTTATGTGCTTCCTCAACTTTATCTAAATTAGTTATATCTAAATCATATAATCTTAATTCATTACTTTTAGAATTTGCTAATTCTTTAGTTTCCAATAGTGCATCACGACTAATGTCAATAGCTGCAACCTTACTACCTCTTCTTAAGAGGTTTAAAACAACTTCACGGCCAATTCCGTTTCCACCACCTGTAACTACAAACACTTTGTCCTTTAGACTCATATTAATCCCTTCTTTCTATATTTGAATGTGTCTTTCTATTTACATTATAACAAAGTTTTATATTTTAGTGTAAAAGATTATTAATATATTCTCGCAAATAAAATTATTATTAAGTTGTCGCAGTTTGTTTCTTTCTTGCTCTATAAATTACAAATATAATTAAATCAACAATTATTAAAACTGCTCCTAATATCATCATACCAAAACTAAAAAGCATTCCTAAAAACGTGTTGATTACTTCGCCACTATTTATGGCTTCTATGTAAGAACTTAATCCGGCTCCAAATATTAGTGCACCAATTAATGCTAATAAAATCATTACAATCTTCATATACTAATCCTCCTGTTTTTCTATATTATATATAACATTTATAATTTTTAATAATTTAATGCTTTGAATATAGAAGTAATTATAATTTTAAAAAATATGTATCAGTGTTGTGTTATACACACTACTAATATATAATGGTATTGTGCAAGACACACCACTCAAAGAAAAGGAGGTATATTTTGAACACACAATTTAAAAAAGGCATATTAGAATTATGTATTTTAAAAATAATTAGTGAGGAAGATATGTACGGTTTTGAAGTGATTAATCAATTATCAAGTATTTTGGATGTTAATGAAAATACTATATATCCAATTTTACGAAGACTCACTACTCAAAAACTATTTACAACATATCAGAAAGAAAGTAATTTAGGTGCACCAAGAAAATATTATAAAATTACCAATCTTGGAAATAAAAAATTAGATACATACTTAAACGAATGGTCTGACTTTTTAAAAAATGTTAATAACATCTTAGGGGGAAATAATGAATAAAGAATTATATTTAAATAAATTAAAAGAAATATTACAAGAAAATCTTGTTAGTTATGATGACATTGATCAAATAATTGAAGATTACAATGATTTATATACTCAAGGTTTAGAACAAGGTCTTACAGATGAAGAAATTGTAAAGAAATTAGGTGATGCTAGATTTGTTTACAAATCACTTAAAGATGATTTAAGTTATAACTATAAAACTTCTAAAGCAACTGGTGTAATGGTATTTGTCGCACTTATTTTGTTCTTTTTATCAGGAAGATTATTAAACGCTTGGCAATATAGTTGGATGTTCCTATTATTAATACCTATAACTGGTATTCTTACATCAGTTAAAGGTAGAGAAATATTGCCTGCATTAGCAGTTTTTATTTCAATAATTGTATTTTATACATTAGGTATGAAATTTGGTTTGTGGCATCCTGGTTGGTTAGTATTTTTATCAATACCAACACTTGGTATTTTCGCAAGTAAAAATAATAAAAAATTATTACTATCACTTACACCTTTTATTACAGTATTAATATATTTTATTGTTAGTTATTTTTATAATGAGTTTTATTTATATGGTTGGCCAATATTTTTACTAATACCACTAGTAGATAGTTTCAATATAGAAAAGACTTTTGATCGTTATGCAATGTTATTATCGTTAGTGTTAAGTATTATCGCTTATTATATATTAAGTATTTTATTTACTAATTGGTATTATCCACTATTTGTCTTTGTAATTCCGATTGGGTTTGCTATTATGACTGAAAGATTAAGAATTACTGTTAAGATTGGATTAGATAAAAAAAGAAATATTTTTGTTGTGATTTCTACCTTATTTGTAGTAACAGCTTATTTATTAGTTAGCTTTTTAACTAAAGGTTGGTCTTGGAGTTGGATTATATTACTACTTATTCCAATGCTTGGTGTGTATGCTGGCAATGGATTTAACAACATTGTTGCTTATTCTCCTTTTGTTGCTCTTATTTTATTCTTTATAGTTGGTAGGTTTATTGATGGTGGATTTCAATATAGTTGGTTATTTTTCTTTATAATTCCAATTTCTGGTATTTTGTTTGAGGATAAAGGTTTAGTAAACATAGTAAAAAAAGATAATACAGATGAAGATGAAGAAAACATAGA
>DURF01000077.1 GCA_012837395.1 Acholeplasma sp.
AGACCAAGTGACTCACTTGAAAGTATTACTTATAAGACAAATAATTATTTAACACTAGATGATTCAATTTATCAAGGTTTTATTAAGTTTAAAAACTATGGTAAAAGTGTTTTACCAATTTTAAATAATGACTTAAACATTATAGGCATTATTACAGCTGATGATGTTTTAAACGAAATGATTTTAGAACACGAAGATGATATTGAAAAGATGATGGCGGTTGGTAATTATGATGAATCATCAAATGCCGGCATAAGAGCAATCCAAAGACTACCATGGTTATTAATATCAGTGGTATTAAACTTAGTAATTGCGGTAGTTCTTTCTGTCTTTGAAAGAACATTAGTTGAAGTAATCGCTCTTATTTTATTTCAACCAATGATACTTGGGATGGCTGGTAATATTGGAACCCAATCAATTGCGGTTACAATATTAAAAATAAACCAAGATGAATTAGAACGTAAGCATTTATTAAATCGCCATATTTTAAAAGAAGTTGGAATAGGATTTTTAAATAGTATAGTAATAGGTATTGCAGGATTTATAGTATCGCTTATTGTCTTAAGCATCTTAAATGTTGGAACACAAGATCCAATAATGATTGGTATTACAATTGGAATATCTTTATTTGGTGGAATGTTTATATCAGCAGTAGCAGGGGTATTTATTCCAGTTGTTTTAGATAAATTAAAAATTGATCCAGCGGTAGCGTCTGGACCAATCATTTCAACATTAAACGATTTATTTGCACTTTTAGTATATTTTGGAATAGCTACTTTAATTTTTATGATATAAAAATTAATAAACTTAGCATAAGAGCGACTACAGGTACCAAAGTTCCTATCATAAACTCTTTTACCGTATGCCTTTTTAGTAGTATTGATGATAAGAAGACTAATATATATGAAACTATAAATATTACTGCAAAGAAATATAACTTAAAATAAATTAATAAGTAGAGTGGTCCAGCTATACTAGTGGCATGACCGCTCGCTTTTGTTTTTAAAACTAGGTTTATAAATGTTAATAATATAACTGATATTAAGTATGTTGAATATATTAGTTTTAAATCTATAGCAACTTTAAAGATAAAACCATAAACAAATGCTAAGATATATCCTAAGATATTTAATACGAAAGCGAGTTTCCTTTGTGTTCCTCTTATATCTTTTACGTTTGGTATTAGTGATACTACAGGGTATGCAAGAAAAGGAATTATCCCTAAAAATAAGATTGATAATAATAAATCTCTTAAACTTGTAATAACATCAGGTCTTTTAAAATAGATTATAATAAATAAAGCTGATACTAAAACTGGCGGTATTGTTATAATTCTAATAATTTTTGAAAACTTTTCTTTAGTCAATTCTCTCATCACCCATAAAGAATAAAGCAAGTGTACCAGGACCAGTATGACTGCCTATTGTTGTTCCGATATTAAAGATTTCAACATTTCCATCTAGATTAGGAAAATCTTCTTCAATTCTTCTAGCCACTTCTTTAGCATCTTCTAAAATATCAGCATGAGAAATAAAACATTTTCCACTATATTCTAATTTATCACTAGCAAACTCTTTCATTTGATTAACGATTCGTTTCATAACACGTTTTTTACCAACTACTTTATGACGAGGAATAAGTTTTCCTTTGCTATCTACATTTAGAAGTGGGCATAAATTTAAAAGTGAGCCAACAAAACCGGCTGTTTGAGTAATTCTGCCCCCTTTGACATAATAAGAAAGATCAGTTGAATAAAACCAGTGGTGAAGATTAAGTTTATTATTATCAATCCAATTACTTAGCTCATCAATAGAATAACCGCTATCTTTAAATTTAGCAGCATAAGTCATTAGTAATCCATAACCGGCAGAAGCCGCTAATGAATCAATAATAATAATTTTATTATTTGGATAATCTTCTTCTAAAATCTCTTTAGCAATCATTGCTGAATTATAAGAACCAGATAGTCCTGAAGA
>DURF01000078.1 GCA_012837395.1 Acholeplasma sp.
GATATTGGTATTTTAACTCAATATTTACCATTTTCTTTAAATGAACATATTGGTGTTGGTAAACCATGGGATTTAGACCGTAAATATACCGGAGTTACACTTCTTCATCCTCATAATTATTGGTATGCTGGAACAGCTGATGCGGTTTTAAAAAATATCGCGTTTGTGAAAAGAAGAAAAGCAAAATATGTTTTAATTTTATCTGGGGACCATATTTATAAAATGGATTACCGTAAAATGTTAGAAGTTCATAAAAACAACAATGCAGAGCTTACAATCGCAACCATCCCAGTTGAACCACATGAGACTGAAAGATTTGGAATGCTAGAAACAAATGACCGTGACAAAATAGTTGCTTTTGAGGAAAAACCAAAACAAACAAAATCAACGCTCGCTTCAATGGGAATTTATATTTTCAATGTTGACACTTTAGTTAAAGCTCTTGATACGGTAAAAGAAGTTGATCTAGATTTTGGTAAACACATCATCCCGCACTTAATAGACGAAGGAACACCAATTTATGCTTACCGTTTTAATGGTTATTGGCGAGATGTTGGAACTTATGATTCATATATTGAAACAAACTTAGAATTAACTGTTGATAATCCACCTTTAAACCTATATGATGAAGAATGGAAAATCTATACACGAAGTGAAGAAAAACCACCAGTTAAAGTAAGCGAAAATGCGATTATTCAAAACAGCTTAATTTCTAATGGTTGTGTTATTAAAGGGAAAGTTATTAATTCTGTATTAAGTCCTGGTGTATATGTTGGTGAGGGGACTGTAATTGAAAATAGTATTATTTTAAACGATAGTGTTATAGGGAATAATAGTTATATTAATCATGTAATATTAGATAAACAAGTCGAAATTGGTAACAATGTAAAACTTGGTTACGGTGATGATAACACAGCTAATATTGAAAGACCAGATTTACTATCATCAGGGATAACTGTTTTAGAAAAACGGACAATTATACCTAATGATGTTATTGTTGGTAAAAATGTAAGAATTTATCGTGAAGGTAAAATTAATGATATGGTAATTAAAAGCGGTACCACAATTAAATAAGGACAAAAACAACCGTTTTGATAAGCTTTCTATGGTAAAATACATATGCAGACGCAAATATTTTAAAAACTGAAAGGGAGTATTATGAAAAGTATTTTTACTAATAAGGAGAGCTTTAAAACAGCTTATAGTGCTGCTTTAAAAGATCGCTACAATTTAACAGTTAAAGAAGCAACAATGTCACAACTATATCAAACACTAGCTTCTTTAGTAAACGCAAATTTAGATAAAAATTATGATGCTACTACTAAATATGTAAAAGATAATAATTTAAAAAAGACAATATATTTCTCAATGGAATTTTTAATGGGAAGACTAATTACAAACAACTTACAAAACAGTGGCTATTATAATGTCGTAAAAGAGGCTTTTGCTGATTTTAACATTGATTTAAACAAAGTTGAAGATGCCGAAGCAGATACAGGACTTGGTAATGGAGGTCTTGGTAGACTTGCTGCATGTTTCTTAGATTCAGCAGCTTCAATTAACTTACCATTATATGGAAACTCACTAAGATATAGTAAAGGATTCTTTATTCAAGAGTTTGTTAATAACCAACAAATCGAAAAACCTGATAATTGGTTAGAAAAAGGTTTTATGTGGGAAGAAGAAAAACGTGATGAAGCAATTGACATCCCATTTTATGGTTATGTTAATAATACAAAATTAATTGATCCAATTTGGGTTAAAGCTGTCCCATACGATGTTAAAATTGTTGGTGACCAAAATGGTGTTGTAACTCACTTAAGACTTTGGAATACAACAGCTTCAGAATTACAAACTCATCAAGATGATGCCTATTTTAAAATGGTCAATAAAATTGCTGAATCACTTTATCCAGATGATTCAAATGAAGAAGGTAAGATATTAAGATTACAACAACAATACCTCCTAAGTGCAACTGGTGTACAAACAGCAATTAAAGAACAACTTGATTTAGGAAGAGACATTAAAGACTTACATAAATATTACACATTCCAAATTAATGACACTCATCCAACTTTAGTTATTCCAGAATTAATGCGTATTTTAATGGATATATTCCACTTAGGATATGATGAGTCATGGGATATAACAACTAAGACGGTTGCTTTTACGAACCATACAATTTTACAAGAAGCATTAGAAAAATGGGATATTAAAATATTCCAAACATTATTACCAAGAATTTATGAAATTATTCAAGAGATGAACCGTCGTTTCAAACGTGAATTAGAAGCTAAAGGATTATCAAAAGAAGAAATTTATCCAATGCAATTAATTGGCACAAATAACCTTAGAATGGCAAATATTTGTATATTTGGTTCATTTAGTGTTAATGGGGTTGCAGCACTTCATACAGAAATATTAAAAGCGGAAACCTTTAATAATTTTTATAAATTATATCCAGAAAAATTCAATAATAAAACTAACGGTGTAACACATCGTCGTTGGTTATTCCATATTAACCAAGAGTTAGTAAGTCTCTTAGACAAAACTATTGGTAAAGCATGGCATAAAGATTTAAACAAACTAGAAGATTTATTAGAATTTAAAGATGATAAAAAAGTTCAAAAGTTAGTTAAAGATATGAAACATGCCAAAAAAGTTCAATTAGCAGAACGTATTAAAAAATTAGAAGGAATTGAAATTGATCCAAATTCAATCTTTGACATTCAAGTAAAAAGATTACACGAATACAAACGTCAATTATTAAATGCCCTTCATATAATTTATTTATACTTAAGACTTAAAAAAGATCCGGAATTTAAAAAGAATTTCCATCCACAAACATTTATATTTGGTGCGAAAGCAGCGCCAACATATTACATGGCAAAAAGAATTATTGAACTTATCAATGTTGCAAGTAAAGTAATTAATGCTGATGAAGAGACAAATGATTTACTAAAAGTTGTCTTTGTAGTTAACTATAATGTTACATATGCAGAATATATTATGACTGCAGCAGATTTATCAGAACAAATTTCAACTGCAAGTAAAGAAGCAAGTGGAACAGGAAACATGAAGTTTATGATGAATGGTGCACTAACGATTGGAACAATGGATGGTGCTAATGTTGAAATTGTTGGACTTGCTGGCGCAGAAAATAACTTTATTTTCGGAATGACAGCTCCTGAAGTATTAGAAAAATATGCTAAAAACAATTACAA
>DURF01000079.1 GCA_012837395.1 Acholeplasma sp.
AAAATTATTTTACAAAGAATTAAAAATTGTTAGTTTTGACACTGCACTAGCAACAGTACTTGGATTTTCTCCAATAATTATTCACTATTTACTAATGGCGCTTGTTTCATTAACTGCTGTGACTGCATTTAGTGCTGTTGGTTCAATTTTGGTTGTTGCTTTAATGATTGGACCTGGAGCAACCGCAATGCAGTTTACAAAAGATTTAAAATATACATTATTATGGTCAGCAATTATTGCTATAATAAATAGTGTTTTAGGATACTTCTTAGCTATTATTATTAATGTTACTATTTCAGGCGTAATAGCATCCACTACTTTAATTACCTTTATTTTAGTGTTACTCTTTAACACCAAAAATGGTATCGTATTTAAAGTTGCACGTAGGAGAAAACAAAAAGAGGAATTTGATTTTATAATACTACTAATGCATGTTTATAATCACGAAGGAACAAAGAAAGAAAATATTGAACTTAATTTAGATAATATTCATCATGAACTTAATTGGTCTTTAAGTAAAGTTAATCATTTTGTTAATCTTGGGCTTAGAAAAAATTATTTTGTTGAAAATGATAACTTAATTAAACTTACTAACCTTGGAAAAGACTATCATGATTTCAAAGTAAATGAATTAAGTAATTAGGAGGTAAGTTAATGCATAGATCAGAAGAAGACTATTTAAAAGCTATTTATGAAATATCAGTTAATACGGAATCTAATTTAGTAAAGAGTGTTGATGTTGCTGAAACGTTAGGTTTTACAGTACAAAGTGTTAATGAAAAGATTAAGAGACTTGATTCAAAGGGTTATGTTAATTTTATTCCTTACAAGGGAGTTGAATTAACTAAGAAGGGCTTAGAAGAGTCAATTAGAATGGTTCGTGCTCATCGAATTTGGGAAGTGTTTTTAATGGAAAAGCTAGGTTATTCGTGGCATGAAGTTCATGAAGAAGCTGAAGATTTAGAACATGCTGCAAGTGATAAATTAATTGAAAGAATATATAACCTTATTGGAAGACCTAAATATTGTGGTCATGGTAATCCTATTCCAAGTTTTGATGGGAAGATTGAAAATATTTATAAGAAAAGTTTGTTTGAGTTTGATTTAGGAAATAATTTCATATTAAAAAGGGTGTTTGATAATAAGAAATTATTAATTGATCTAAACAAAAAAGACATTAAAATTAACGATGAATTTAATGTCTTAAGTAAAAATGATAAAGTGATTATTATAGTTAAAAATAATATAGAATACACAATAACAAACAATCAAAGTAAAATGTTGTTTGGTGATTAGAAAATAAGGGTTGTAGATTAATTCTCTACAACCCTATTTCTTTATAATTTTCTTAAGTTCATCTTTTCTTATTCCTAGGCTATTTAATCGGTTTAACAATCTCTTTCCATTACAATTATCTATCTTTAAATAATTGGTAAGTTTTAATCTTTTTTCTTTACTATTATTATAACCAACAAGTTTTAATTCTAATAAATCATTTAGTTTTAAGTTGTTATTGTTTTTATTAAATCTTATTATATTATTAATTTCTAATCTTAATATTTCATCATCAATATGTTCTAACCCAATTTTTTTATTGTTTTTGCTTCTTGCTATGCTTCGTTTAAAAAATACATGACTAACATTTTCCAACTCTTTTTCTAATTTAGTTCTTATTTGTTTACCTGGATAATCCGGATCCATACAAAGAATAATGTCATGTGTTTTATTAATTGTTTTTAAATAGTTGATCGTATCTTCGTTAGTTTCAGACCCATTTACACTTACAACATTTATATTAGGATATAGCCTTTTAAGTTTCGCTATATCATTTTTACCTTCAACAACAAATATTTGTGGTTTCATTTTCTAAAGAAAAACTTTTCATCTGTTTTTTGTCCGCTTGAAGACAGGCTCTTAATTATTGTTGATTCTTTGTAAAGGCTTGATATTTTATTATTGTTTAATAAAATATAAATCTTTCCTTCTTCTTCGGTCGGATAAGTTTGTTCATAAACTTTTCTTGTTGCTGTAAAGTATTTTATTTCATCTTTTGTCATGTTTTTAATTATATCATTAACCTTACTAGTATTAACATCTATATAAGACCATATATTGCGGTCCAGGAAGTCTTTTGATAAAACCTTAAGTATTTCGTCGTTTGAATTTATAAATGATGAAAAAAGTCCGTTTATATAGTAATCATCAATTGATAAATAATCACTAATATTAAATGTTTGGTCAATTATTTTTCTAATTGGTTCAATATTACAATTAAATTTATATTCTTCTTTTAACAAATCTTTAATTCTTAAATATATTTTTTCCAATATTACTTCATATGCTCTACACACTCTATGGAAATATACTTGCCAGTACATGTGATACCTATTAATTAAATAGTTCTCTATCGCGTTAATACCGTTTTCTCGAAAGACAACTTTATTTTCTTTAACATCTAAAACTCTTATTAACCTATCAATATCAATATTGCCGTAGGGTGTTCCTGTAAAATAGGCGTCTCTAAGTAAATAATCAATTCTATCAACATCTAATTGACTAGATATTAACTGTTCTAAAATTGGATGTTTACCTTCTTTTAAAATAATTGAAGCAACATCATCTAAAAACTCTTTATCAACCCTATTTAATATTCTATTAAGTTCTTTGTCTTCCTTAATTATTTTAGCACCTAATATTTCGTGATCAGTTTTAAAAACATCTTCAAATGCATGTGAATAAGGTCCATGACCAATGTCATGAACTAATGCTGTTGTTAAAAACAAAAGTTTTTCTCTTTCACTTAAGTAATTATTCAAACTTTCATTTTTTAAAAATTTGGTTGCGATATGATATGTCCCAAGCGAATGAGAAAATCTTGAGTGTTCCGCACCATGAAAAATCATTGAAACTCCTGAGAGTTGTCTAATTCTTCTAAGCCTTTGAAAAGCGTTTGAATCAATAATTTTCATTATAACATCATATTCAACTGTAATATATCCATATAATGGATCGGTAAAGACTTGTTCTTTGATTTTTTTTATCATAATAGTTCCTTAAAAGTATACCTTAACTTCATTTATATCAAGAAAATACTTTCCTTTTATATCTTCTTTTATTTCTAATCTATTATCCTTTAATGTTTCAACAAAATCATCTAATTCACTAGTCGGAACATTTAAATGATAATCTGCTAACCCAGCCATATTATCAGGACGGTTTATCGCATTTAATCCATTCCATATATTAATACCAATATGATGATGATAATTACCACTACTTAAAAATATTGCTGATCTTGCGTTTAACATTTGATCAAATCCTAAAACATCGATAAAGAAGTTGTTAGCTCTTAGTAAATTATTAACATGAAAATGTAGATGTCCAACAATAGTTTCTTTGGGCATTTTAAATGGTTTGTCCGATGTTCTACTTTTAATTAAATTTTCATAATCCATTGGTTCAGTAACCATTTTTACTTCATTATCATAAAACTCCCATTTTGAATCAGGATAATCTGCATAGATTTCAATTCCGTTCATATCAGGGTCGTTTAAATATAGAGCTTCACTAACATGGTGGTCTGAACCACCTGTTATTCTTTGTTCGGTTTTTAAAAAATGATGTAATAAGTTTCCTAACTCATTTCGATTTGGCAACAATAGCGCAAAATGGTAAAGACCAGTTGTTTTAACTTTCGGTATAACATCATCTCTTGTAGTTAATGTAAATAAAATTTTATCTTCTATTCCCATGTTATATTCGTTATTGTTTTCACTTACCAAATCAAGTCCTAGAGCATTTTGGTAAAACTTTAAAGATTTATCAATATCTTTTACCATTAATGTGAAATGGTCAATCATTTTATGGTTTTTTGTATGATATTTAAACATATTTTTCTCCTTTTAAAGTACAAAATGCCCTTTTAGGCATTTCGTTTATTTGACTAACTCTACTAAGTCTCCAGTATTTAATAAAAATGCACTACCATCATCTGTATCTAAATGGCAGTCTAATCTAAAGTCTTTATGAACACGGCATAATACATTCCCTAAAATTCCTGGTTTAACACCACCAACTTTAATTTGAACAACTTCACGGTCTTTCACACCAAACTTTTCAGCTTCTTCTGGTGAGAAATGGATGTGACGATCTGCAACAATTACACCTTCAGTAATTTCTACTTCACCATTTGGTCCAACTAATTTGGCTGCTCCACTACCTTTAATGTCACCTGATGATCTAACTGGTGCACTAAATTTTCCTCTTCTAGCATCACTGTGTGATAATTCGATTTGTGTTTGTTTTCTAGTTGGCCCTAAAATTCTAACACCTTTAATAACTCCACCCTCAGGACTTACTACATCAACTTTTTCATTAGTCGCAAATTGTCCTGGTTGACTTAAATCTTTTAATATTGTTAATTTATAACCTTTCCCAAATAAAATTTCTAAATGTTCTTCGCTTAAATGTGCGTGTCTTCCTGATATTCCTACTGGTATTTTCATAATATAACTCCTCCTTATTTATCTTATTTATTATAACATTTATATATTATATCTTCAATATATTGCTATATTATGTGATAAAATGAACATGGAGGTAATACAAATGACAGTATTTGAAATGATTATTGCTAGAAAAATTCCTAGCCATATAGTGTATGAAGATGATTTAATAATTGCTTTTTTAGATATTTCACAAGCAACAAAAGGTCACACTTTAGTTGTTCCTAAAAAGCCTTATGAGAATATTTTTGATATTCCTGAAGATTTACTTAAACATTTAATTGGTGTTGTTAAAAAGTTATCACCAGCAATTAAAAATGCATTTAATGCAACTGGCATTAACATTGTTAATAATAACGGTAAAGATGCTGGCCAAACAGTTTTCCACTATCATTTTCATATTGTGCCACGTTATGAAAATGATAACTTTAATATTATCTTTAGTAATAATGCTAATACATTAAATGAAGAGGAATATAAAAAAAGAGCTACTTTAATTAAAGCGGCTCTATTATAAATTTAACTCCTTTTGGACAATTTTCAATTGTTAGTTTTAAATTAAAGTTAGCTGTAATTTTTTGAACAATTGTTAAACCTAGTCCAAACTGACCTTTATAACCTTTTTCATAAGGTTTAAATTCAGCATTAATAAATCTTTCATTAATATGCTCACCGTCATTATAGATGGTGAGTTTTTGATTTTTTAATGTTATTTTAATAACTGTTTTTGCATATCTTAAAGCATTTTCTACGATATTACTTACCATAGTATAATAATGTTCTTCAAGACCATTTAAATAACTGTTATCTAAATCAAGTTCAAAGTTAATATCTCTTTTAAATTTAAAATTGTTAACTATTGTATTAATAACTTGATTCATATTAACCGGATGAAATTCAGCTTTGTCATCAATATATTCTATTCTATTCCACTCTAACAACTTTTTAACTTTATCAGTTAAAATATCAGTTTGTCTTAAAATAATATCAATATCTTTAACATCGGTAATGCCGTCTCTAATCGCTTCGCTATAAGATTTTATAACAGCAATCGGTGTTTTAATATCATGTGATAGGTTTTGGAGCATTTCTTGTTTAACTTCATCGTTTGTTAATATTTCTTCTCGCATGTGATCAATTGTTGTTGCTAGTTCAGCTATTTCATCATTACCTTCTATTCTAATTGGTGTTTGATATGATGTTTGAACTAGTTTTGAAACATCTACTTGTAATGTTTTAATACGCTCTACTGTTACACTTGTCCAAAGTAAAATAATTGCATTGCCTAAAATAATAATTGCAATAAAACCAATCATAATAATTCCACCAATAGGCTCACTTAACATTTTGGCATAGGCACCATCATTAATGCTAATAATGTAGTAGTTATCATCTTTAGTTACTAAGTATTGGAGTGATTGATGTTCATAAATTTTATCTTTTTCAATCATAGTTTTATATTCGTTAATAAAGTCTAGGGTTTTTTGTTCATCCACATATTCCAAAAAATTATCTCTTATAATTTTTTCTTCACTAATATCATATATTGCATAGGAATAATATTGACTATATTGACTCGCTGTTGTTTTATCAAAAGAATCTACTAGAAAATTATGGTATGTTACAAAGTTTTCTTCTGCTCTAACTTTTGAAAATGAACTTAGTGATCTTCTAAATATTACAACAAATAAAATACTTGTAACTAAAGTAATAATTGTAAATATTAAATTAATTTGTGTTGATAAACTTAGTCTACGCTTTTGTTTCATAATAATTTATATCCAAAACCATAAATTGTTTCAATTTTTAAATTAGGTAGTTTTTGTCTTAGTCTTCTTAATAAATCATCAACAACACGATCACTACCAAAATAGTTTTCGCCCCACACTTTAGTTAATATTTGCTCTCTTTCAAATGCTACATTAACATTCTTTAAGAAAAATAATAATAATTCAAACTCTTTGTTTGTCAATTCAATTAGTTTTCCATTTGATTTAATTTCTCTTTTTGTAACATTAATTTCGTATCCATCATGATGAATAATGTCTGATGAAACTTTTCTTCCTCTTCTAAGGATTGCTTTTACTCTTAAAACTAATTCTTTAGGTGAATATGGCTTAGCTAAATAATCATCACTCCCAAGTTCAAGACCAATAATTTTATCTAAGTCTTGGTCTCTAGCTGATGTAAACATAACAGCCGCATTAGGATTATAATTAATTATTTCTTTAATAAGGTCATATCCACTAATAGTTCCTGGAAGCATAATATCTAAAATCCATAAATCAACATCATCTTTAACATGTTGCATGGCTGTTTCACCATCATAAAAAGTTTCTACATCATAACCTTCTTTAATTAAATATTTAGTTATAATTCCTGCTAAATCTTTTTCATCTTCAACATAATATATTTTCATTTTGACATGACCTCCAATCAAAAAAATTAAAAAAATAAGCGTACTTTCGTACACTTATTATACCACATCAATAAGTGGTTGAGAGAAAAATGAAGCACCTTTATTATAGCATTAAATTATAGTTCAATTATGTATGAATTGTGTGAAATTATCGTTATTTAATAACATCTACTTTCATATAAGGTATTAACACTTTTGGAACTTTAATTGAACCGTCTGCTTGTTGATAGTTTTCCATAATCGCAATCACTGTTCTACCAATGGCAAGCCCTGAACCGTTTAGAGTATGAACATACTCTGTTTTACTTTCTTTATCTCTTTTAAATCTTATTTGAGCACGTCTTGCTTGATAGTCTTTAGCATTTGAAATAGAACCTATTTCACGATATTTATTTTGAGATGGAATCCATACTTCAATATCATATGTTTTAGCCATTGAAAATCCTAAATCACCTGTTGATAGACTTACTACTTGATAAGGTAGTTCTAATTTTTTTAAAATAAGTTCTGATTGTTTAATCATATTTTCTAATTCATCATTAGAATCTTCTGGTTTTGCGAATTTAATAAGTTCAACTTTTTGGAATTGGTGTTGTCGCAAAATTCCTCTTGTATCTCTTCCAGCCGCACCAGCTTCAGATCTAAAGGCTGATGTAAATGCTACATAATTTAAAGGTAAGTCTTTTCCTTCTAATATTTCGTTTCTATATAAATTAATCATTGGAACTTCAGCAGTTGGATTTAAATACCAATCTCTACCTTCTAGTTTAAAAGATTCTTCTCTAAACTTTGGAAACTGACCTGTTCCATACATACTTTCCTCATTTACGATATAAGGCGGGATTGCTTCTATGTATCCACCTTCAAAGGTGTGAACATCCATCATAAATTGCATTAAAGCACGTTCTAGTCTTGCTGCTAGTCCTTTATAGAAGACAAATCTAGCACCTGTTACCTTTGCAGCTCTTGTAAAATCAATAATATCTAAATCTTCTGCTAACTCAACATGATCTTTGATTTTAAAATCAAACTTTGTTGGTTCTAAATGTTTTCTTATAATTAAATTACTAGATTCATCAACACCAACTGGTACACTACTATCTGGAATGTTTGGTGTATTTAATAAGATATCGTTAATCTTTTCATTTACTTTATTTACCTTATTATCTAACTCTTTAATTTCATCACCTAAAGAAGCTACTTCATTTAATATTTCAGTAACATCCCTTTTCTCTCTT
>DURF01000007.1 GCA_012837395.1 Acholeplasma sp.
ATATCTTTTTCAAAAACACTAGGAGTTTCATTATTAAGAATTATAGATAAACTATTCATTAATGAAGATTTACCAACATTAGTATATCCAACAAGTGCAACCACCGGAATACTTGATTCTAAGCGTTTCTTTCTTGAAATATCATGTTCCTTAGATAAAGCTTTTAACTCATTTTTAATATTACTAATATCTTTTAATAAACGTCTTCTATCCATCTCAAGTTTAGTCTCACCTGGCCCTTTAGCATTATATGTTCCACCACCTTGTCGTGATAAAGATTTTCCCATTCCAACGAGTCTAGGTAACATATATTCTTTTTGAGCAAGTGATACCTCTAACATTGATTGTCTTGTTTGTGCTCGCTCAGAAAAGATTGATAATATTAAAAAACTACGATCAATAACTTGAACATCTAAAGCATTTTCTAAATTATTTATTTGTGCGGGAGATAGTGGATCATCAAAAATTACCATTGATGCTTCATAAACATCAACTAAGGTTTTAATCTCATCAACTTTTCCTTTCCCAACATAAAACCTTGAATTAATCCGTTCAGCTCTTTGAATAACTATATCAGCAGTATCAATATCAACTGCACTAGCTAAGTGTTTTAATTCATCTAAAGAGTCTTTCATCTTATACTTACTATTAATTAGTTCTAATCCAACTAAAATTGCTAAATCTTTCTTTAAGTCCATTGTCTCACCTTTTCTTCAAGTATTATATAATTTATAATAACTAATTGCAAACAAACATCATTTATAATATGTTATAATATAACATACTAAGGAGCGTGAAATTATGAACCTACTTTTTTCTATGCCAGATGTGGCATGGTGGAAAATATTAATTGATTTCTATCTTGTTTGGATAGTAGTCTTATTTACTGTTAGAATCGTTTTTTCAAATAGTAGATTATTAAACTTTGCGATTATATTTATATTTTTATTAATCGGAAATTATGTAATTCAATATTTTGATATTAAAATAGCATCAGGTTTATTAGAATATATTATCGAATGGTATCCGATTGTAGTTATTGTTATTATGGCTCCAGATTTAAGAAGATTAATTGAGTTTATTTGGAAAAAAGATACAAAAGAAAGTGTCGCTATGATGGGTAATGAGCAAACAAGACAACAAATAGTAGAGGCAACCTTTCATTTATCAAGAAGAAAAATTGGTGCACTCATCACAATTGAGAAACATAATACCCTTGATCATTTTGCTGATAAAGCAATTATGATGAATTCACAAATATCAAAAGAATTATTAATTAACATCTTTGTTCCTAATACACCACTACACGATGGAGCGGTAATTATTAGAGGAAATGAAATACTTTGTGCAGCAGCTTATTTTATCTTATCAGAACGCGAAGTAGAAGATAGAACAATGGGTTCACGCCATAGAGCAGCCTTAGGTATTAGTGAAGTATCTGACGGTTTAACAATTGTTGTTTCAGAAGAAACTGGTGATGTTTCAATTGCAGTTGAAGGCATATTATTAAAAATGAATGATCCAGATAAGTTAATGGAATACTTATCAATGTTTATGAGGTGAGATAAAAATGAAAATATTAAAAAATATTATATTATTTATTATAAATCCTTTCAGAACTTTTGGATTAGGAAGAACATCAGATAAAGTTGTTAAATATACTAATAAATATCCTTATGTTATGTATATATTAAGTTTTATTATTGCGGCAGCGTTTATTATTTTTTATTATTTTATTTAAGGAGTCAATTAAATGTTTTTACAAAACCCGATTTTCCCACTTATAATGACAATATTTACATTGTTTGTAACAATAATTAATAGTATTCAAAACGAAAAACTGACAAAGAAAAGTTTGTCTTTTTCGTCTTTAATGTTAATTATTTCAATTACAACTTTTGTTATTTATCCTTCATTTATTGAGGGAAATGACTTACATGAAGAAGTATATTCCTACTTTAGTTTATTTGTTTATCTATACTTCTTTATTATCTTTATTTTAGCTTTTAAAAC
The DNA here is from genome assembly GCA_012837395.1 of Acholeplasma sp. Lineage (GTDB taxonomy): Bacteria > Bacillota_I > Bacilli_A > Acholeplasmatales > Acholeplasmataceae > Haploplasma. The sequence goes on from DURF01000007.1 coordinate 2,014, forward strand.
AGCTATTTTAAGAGCTAATCATTATCAATTATTTGTAAAATCAATAAGAGAAAGTAATTGGAATGCTTATTATATAGTAGATAGTAAAGAAAGAGTTAAAGATATTTCACAAAGTTTCTTAGAAGAACTAGGAATAGAAAAAAGTGAAGTAATCGGGAAAAAGATTTTTACAACCTTTAATAAAACAATTAGATATCAGCAATTAAATGGTGCTCCAATTACTAACAAACAATTAGAACATTATTACAACAATTATAAAAAAGAAGCTAAAATTGGTGATAGTGAAGTTCAAGAACTTGTTATTTTAAATTTTGAAGGTGAACAAATTATATTTAAACTTTATATGCAACCAGTTTTTGCTTTAGGTAAATATAGAGGTAGAATAGTTGTTGGTGAAAAAAAGACTGATTTTGATTTATTAGGTGTAGAAAAAAAGTTATCAAAAAGCGAACAAACATTAGAAAGTATTAGACTAAAATTTATTTCTACTTTAGAAATAAGTAAAGAAGGACTATTTTCAATTGATTTAGATGACAAATCAATTTGGGCAAGTAGTGGCTTAATAAATATATTGGATCTACCAAGTTCACATATGAACTTAAATGACTTTAGAAACTTAATTCATGAAGATGATTTGAAAGCATATTTAACGACAATAGGTGAACTATCTCTTTCAAAACAAAGATATACAATAAGATACCGTATCTTAAAAAATGGTAGTTATATATGGGTTGAAGAAAGAGGTAAAAGAATCTTTGATGATCACTACACAACAACTATTATGGGAACATTAAATCCTATTAATGTAAAACATTTTAGAGCATCAAACATAGAAGCACTAGATACACTAGAAGGATATCATCAATTACTCGTTAAACTAGCAAGACTAATTAAAGAAGATAGATACTTTTATTTAATGTTACTAGAACTTACTAATATACCAACAATTAATGATAATTATGGTTGGGATGTTGGAAATATGATTATGGCTGAATATATTACTAAAATGCGTAATTCATTTGTAACTGAAAATGGAGATATTTTCAGGATAAGCGGTTTGAAGTTTGTAGTTATTGTAACTAATCCAAATAAAATGGATACATTAAATAAAGGAATAAGACAAAACGAAAAATTGTTAAATCTTGATGTTAAATACGGTTCAATTAATACAGAACTAATTGTTCATGCTGGTATATCTATAAGTAAAGAAGACTTTGTTGTTGAAGAAAAATTATATCAAGCAGCAGAAGAAGCTTTAAAGATTGCTAAAAATGATAAAGTGACACATCAAGGAATTTTTTACAAGGATATAAAAAATGAATAAAAAACAAGCCAGAGTTATTGCCAAACATAAACGCATGCAAATAACTAAAACTGATCATATAATAAAATCAAAAATTATAACTCAAAAAATTGAAAGTCATCATAAATTTATAAATGCTAAAATAGTTGGTATTTATGCACCAATGAAAAATGAAGTTAATATCGACTTTTTAAATTTAGATAATAAAAAAGTTGTCTATCCGAGAGTTAATAAGAAAAAAGCTTTAGAATATGTTTTAGTTGATGATAAGACAAAATGGGAAATTAACAAATTTGGTGTAAAAGAACCTAAAAATGGTAAAATAATTAATGAAGAAACAATTGATTTATTAATTATTCCAGCCCTAGCTAGAAATAATAGTAATTACCGTTTAGGTTATGGTGCGGGATATTATGATAGATATTTAAAGGATAATTACCCATTATATACAATTGGAGTTATCTTTGATAATTATACACTTGATTTTATTGAAGATTTTTGGGATATAGAATTAGATGAATTTATTTCAAATTAAGGAAGTGACAAAATGATAGTTGAAACTGAACATGGAACATATGAACTTATAAAAAACTATAAAGAAGGCTTTGACTTATTAGCCTTTAATGAAAGATATGTTGATGTAGCTTTTGATAGATATCAATATTTAGTTGGGGATGTTTCAGCTGGTATTTTAAGAATTAAAGGTTTTAATTCTGATCCAAAAAGCCCTAGAGGCTTTAAAACAATTCCAGATTATTTAAATGAATCATGTAATCTTAATACTGCATATTACATTTTAAAAAGAATTAAAGTAAAGGACTAACTTACTATGTCAGATATAAATAAACAAGTTGACGCAATGATTGATAAAATTAGACCATATATATTAAGAGATGGCGGTGACATTGAAGTTACCAAAATTGAAGAGGGCATTGTTTATGTCAGAATGTTTGGAGCATGTGAAGGGTGTTTTGCGCTTGATGTTACGTTAAAACAAGGAGTAGAAAGATTGCTGCTTGAAAATGTTCCAGGAATAATTGGCGTAGTAAACGTCTAAATATAAAAAAAGAAAGTAGATGAACGATGAGAAAAATCGGATTTGTGGTAGACTCTACCTTTGGTTATAAAGGTAATGAGGCAACCGTTGTACCGTTAAACGTATTTATCGATGATAAAGAATATGTAGATGGCGAATTTGATGGTAGTTTAGTTGTTGAAGCATTAGAAAAAGATTTAAAAATGTCAACAAGTCAACCCTCACCAAATGCATTTTTAAATGCATATGAAAAAGAACTAGCAAAAGGTTACGAACATGTTATTTGTTTGACGATATCTAGTAGTTTAAGTGGAACATTTAATAGTGCAAACTTAGGAAAAGATATTTTAGAAAATGATAATGTAACAATTATTGATACTAAAACTGTAAACTTAGGTTCAGAATATATCTTAGAAGAAGCGATTAAATATGCTAATTTAGGAAAATCTTTAGAAGAAGTTATTAAATATATTAACGACTTAATATCAAAAGGATCAATAATTTTTAGTGTTGATAATTTACAAACACTTGTCAAAGGTGGTAGACTTGGAAGATTAAGTGCTTTAATTGGTAGTGTATTAAAAATCAAGCCAATTTTAAGATTTAAAGAAGGAATTTTAAATGTTGAAGCTAAAGTTCGAGGATTAATGGGAGTTTTTAAATACATAACAAACC
>DURF01000080.1 GCA_012837395.1 Acholeplasma sp.
CTATTAACGGCGTTATTCCCATTATACTTAACTAAGAAGTCATCACGATGTGGTCCAACATTAGTTGTTTGATATAAGATATCTTGTCTTTGATTTTTAGTAATGTGTTTCATAAAAGTTTCTTTATTTGCACTAGGCTCATAAATAACTTCAATCTCATTTTCACTTAAGTCTTTATAAACAAGTTTTGTTTGTTCATTAAGTAAGTTAATAAACTCTGCTCTTTGATTAATAATCTTAATACCAACTTCATATAACTGATTACCTAAGATATTTAGAAACGTTAAGTCATCATCTAGTGAAATATTTTTTAACAAAGCATTTCTTTGTTTTAAAATATTTCTATAGTCTGTTAAGTTTCTTAAATAACTTCTTTTAATCTTAGTTAATTCTAAGTCGATAAAACTTCTTCTTATGCTAGGTGAACCTTTAATTAAATTTAAATCCTCTGGAGCAAATAGAACAACTTTTAATTTTGAAATAAAGTCACTTAACTTTCTTATTTCTTTATTATTTAAACTAGCTATTTTACCTTGCTCACTAATAACAAGTTCATATCTATTTCTTGTGGTTTCTAAAACTATTTTACTAAAAACCTCACCCCTCCTAATAACATCAATATCGTTATTAGTTCGGTGAGACTTTGTGGTTGCGATATAGTTTATCGCTTCTAAAACACTTGTTTTACCACTACCGTTTATACCATTAATATAAACAAAACTATTATTAAATTTTAAATTTAATTGTTTATGATTTCTAAAGTTTATTAAACTAACACTTTTAATCATGTTTTAAAATAAACCTATCATTACCAATTGAAATTAAATCATTTGGGTATAACTTCTTACCCCTTTCAGTAACTTCAACATCATTTAGTAATACAACATATTCTTTTAAAAAGTACTTAGCTTCTCCCCCTGAGTTAATATAATCGTTAGCTTTTAAAAATTGGGTTAAAGTTATTACTTCTTTTGTCATTACAAATTCTTTCATTTAATCACATCGTTTCTACTCTTATATTATATCATAATATAAGCCGAAAAATAAGGTTTTTAGCCTTTTTATTTGTAAATATATAGTTAATATCGTCTTAATTATTAAAAGTCGTTTATTTCGGCTAATTTAAAGAAAAATAATTTGGAATTGAAAGTAATTTAAGGTTTTTATTTGATTTTTAGAAAAAAAGAGATTGTTTTAATTAAAGTGTTTAAAACAAGCGTTTGGTGAAATGTTTGGTGAGAAAATATTTGAAGCAATCACCTTATCGTAACCTGAGTCTTTATTTTATATTTTTGTGTAAATTGCCAAAAAATAACAAAATTGGCATTTTACATTGTTTTTTTGTGGTTTTTTTATATACTATAACTAAGGATGTGAAAGTATGCCAAAAAATTTTGAATTAGGTAAATATAAAAACAAAAAATTTATTTTTAAAGAAGATCTAGAAAACGATATAAAGAAACAGTATGGCTATAAAAAAGACTCTTCTGTAAGATGGAAAATACATGAACTTGAAAAATCCAAAACTATTACTAAAATTAATAACACTCATTTTTATAATGGTTACTTAAAACCTTTTGAACCCGCTTTAGAAAGTAAAGAGTTAATGAATATTAAAAAAACACTAACAGAGAAATACTCAAGTCTTGAAATAGTCGTCTTTGAAAGTTCCTTACTTAATGAATGGATCAATCATCAAGTGTCAAAAAACATTATTTTTGTTCAAGTGGAAAAATATTATACGGAAAATATTTTTAATTACTTAAAGGAGAACACAAACGTTAAAATATTGTTCGAACCTTCAAAAGATGATTTCTATCGATATGCAGAAAATAATACTGTTGTTGTAACAAGTATAGTAACAAGAAGTCCTAGAAACCTGAAAAATTACACAATCAAACTTGAAAAACTGATAGTTGATATTTTTTCAAGTGATCTAATACAAGAATTTATTAGTTCTTCAGAATTTGATTCATTAATTGAAACACTTTTTACAAAATATAAGATAAATATTAAAACAACACTGTCTTATGCGAAAAGGCGGTTACTAGATGATAGAGTTTATAAATACATAGAAGATTATATTCCCAAAGGAGCTAAAGATGATAGATAACAAATCTTTTACTAAAGAACACATCGACACGATCAAACAAAAATATCCTCACCTAGATCAATTTATTATTGAACGGACTATATTTGCTTTTGGCTTATTAGAAGCCCTAGTTCGTGCAGACTTACCTTTTATTTTCAAAGGCGGAACATCGTTAATTTTATTATTAAATAAACCGTACCGTCTATCAACAGATATAGATATTATTGTTGATCCAGAAATTGACATCGAACCTTTTTAAAGTGAGGCAGCTAAGATTTTTCCATTTATTGAAAAAGAACAACAAACAAGAAAAGGAAAAAATAAAATAATTAAGAGCCATTATAAATTTTATTATCAATCTCCATCATTAGAAGAAAAAATCCCTATTTTATTAGATGTCCTATATGAAAATCATGGTTATTCAAAATTAATTAAAAAACAAATTAAAAACGAACTTATAATAACTAAAGATTCATTTTATGAAGTTACTGTACCAACTATAGAGGCTATACTAGGAGATAAGTTAACAGCGTTTGCACCATACACAACAGGGATAGAGTTTGAATATACAAATAACAAAGGCGAACTAGTCGAAAAACAACTGGAGGTAGCTAAACAGTTTTTAGATGTATCAAAACTTATTGAGTCAGCACAAGACTTTAATGATATTAAAACGTCTTATATGAATGTTGTAATACAAGAAATTAATTACAGGGGTCTTAATATAGAACCTCTAGATGCACTTACAGACACTTTTAATGCGGCTTTATCTATAGTGTCAAAAGGAGTTTTTTATAAAGATTACTATCGAAAAATTTTAAACGGAATAAGACGAATACAAAATCATGTTTTTGGAATAACAGTAAACGGAGAAAGTGTTATTCCGTTTGCGTCTGATGTTATGTTACTATGTGTAAGATTAATGACCAATACAAAAGAAATAAAACTTACAGATATGCCATTATTTAAAGGTAAAGAGTATAGAATTATTAACGCAATTAAAAAAATAGATGCAGAAACTTTTAATAAGATTGCAATTGCGATGGAATTGATTAAACAAAAATAATAAAGGTCTGATTATTTTCTCATAATCAGACCTAGTTTTATCTCGTTTATTAAATTTTTCTATATACAATATTTTTACCTGTACCGTGCGATTCAATTAAATTTTTATTTATTAGTTTATTTAAAATATTGGTTGCTTTTGTTTTTTTAACACCTAGCAATGCTTCAATATTCCCTCTTGTTATTTCTGCTTTTATAGATATTAAGTTTAAAACTCTAGTTTCATCTTTCATATTTTTATCATTAAACAAACCATTTGGTAA
>DURF01000008.1 GCA_012837395.1 Acholeplasma sp.
ATTTCAAGCAGATTTAATTAATGCTGAAATAGTCCAAAATTATGAATCAGAAGTAACTGGGCTTGGCGCAGCATTTATGGCAGGGCTTAGTGTTGGTTTTTGGGACAGTGTTGAAGATATTAAAAAACTTACAAAAATAAAGAAAGTGTTTGTTCCAAAGGCTAATATAAATGAAATAAATGATTTATATAAAGGCTGGTTAAAAGCAGTAGAAGTTATAAGAGATTTTAAGAAGTAAAAAAGTAAGGGCAGTCAATTGACTGCCCTTAAGTGTATATTTATTTTCTTTTAATCAATGACTTTCCAGTCATTTCAACTGGTTGTTCAACACCAAGTAAATCTAACATTGTCGGTGCAACATCACCTAAAGATCCGGTATTAACTTCTAAATTTTTATCAGTAACAATAATTGGCACTAAGTTAGTAGTATGAGCGGTATGTGGTTTACCATCTTCACTTAACATTTGTTCAGCATTTCCGTGATCTGCAAGAACGATTGCAACGCCACCTGCTGCAAGAATCGCTTCAACGACGTCTTTCGTACATTCATCAACAACTTCAACCGCTTTAGTGGTTGCTTCGATAGAGCCAGTATGACCAACCATATCAGGGTTTGCAAAGTTTAGAATCATTGTATTATATTTTTTAGATTTAATTGCTTCAACCGCTTTATCTCTAATTTCATAAGCACCCATTTCAGGTTTTAAATCATAAGTTGGAACATTAGGTGATTCAATTAAAATTCTATCAGCATTTTTAAGATCAATTTCACGACCACCATCAAAGAAGAAGGTAACGTGTGCATATTTTTCAGTTTCAGCAATTCTTAATTGACTTAAACCGTTATTAGCAATTACTTCACCATAAATATTATCTAAAGATTGTAGAGGATAAGCTAGACTTCCTTTAACTTTTTCATGGTAGTGCATCATTGATACAAATTCAATATTTTTTAATTCTTTTGTTATATTAAAACTTTCTTTTCCTTCAGTATGGAAAAAGTTTGCTTCTTTGGGATTTGAAATAGCAGTAGCAATTCTAATTGCTCTATCTGGTCTAAAGTTTGCAAAAATAACTGCATCATTATCTTCAATTCTTGATTTTTCGTTAACTACAAATGGTACGATAAATTCATCAAATATATCATTATCATACGATGCTTTTATTCCTTCTAATGCATCAGAATAAACTTCACCTTTACCTAAAACCATAGCATCATATGCTTTTTGGATTCGATCCCAGTTATTAACACGGTCCATTGCATAATATCTTCCTGAAACTGTTCCAATATTAGCGCCAACATTTATTAGTGATTTTAAGTATTCATATCCACCTCTTTGAGGTGTATCTCTACCATCCATAAATGCATGAATAAAAGTTTTATGACAAATTGCATGACTTTTACATAATCTTGTTAGTGCTTTTAAGTGGTTTAAGTGACTATGAACCCCGCCATCACTAACTAAACCTAAGATATGTAGTTTAGAATTGTGTTTTTTTACATGTTCAAAAGCTTTTAAGAATGCTTCATTACTAAAAAAACTACCTTCTCTAATATCAACATTTATTCTTGATAATGATTGATAAACAACACGACCTGCACCTAAATTTAAGTGACCGACTTCACTATTTCCCATTTGCCCTTCAGGTAGACCAACAGCTTCACCACTTGCAAGTAATGTATTATTAGGGTATGTATTAAGTAAGTGTTCCATATAAGGTTTTTTAGCAAGGCTAACTGAGTTAGACTCACTATCTGGAGCAAGTCCGTAACCATCTAAAATTATTAATCCAACAAAACGATTATTCATAATATATTTCAACTCCTAAGATTTTTATATATTTATTA
>DURF01000081.1 GCA_012837395.1 Acholeplasma sp.
ATCATCAATATAAACAATTAATTTTAAACTAATATTTGAAGTCGCAAATTTTAAAGTGGAGGAAAAGCCAATTTTGTTATTTTCATTAATTATTTCTGGTTTTGTAAATGAAGAACCTGCTGAATCAAAAAGTCCTTCTTCTCTTCTTAACTCACCGACAAAATATGAAATAATAACTGGTGATTTCATCCTGCCGATTAAAAAGTTACTTGCTCCAAGATCCCCTTCATCATGTAGATTTGAATCTTCTTCTAACAAATAATTTGTATCAATAATTGAGGACCAATAATAACCAGCATTTTGATCGTTAACAATTATTGATAAATTACTATTATTAATCGATAAACTTAAATTGCTATTATTATTTGTACCTAGCATATTATAACCATCGGTTGGAATAAATTCGTTTATAGCGGTTCTATCATCTAACTCTTGTTGAGTATATTTGTTAGACAAAAATTGGTAGTCAGTCGGGATTGATGAATTATTATTTACAATATCATGCGAATTTTCTTCACCAAATACAATTGGTAATATTATTATTGATGTCAACAATAATAATATTAATGATAAAAAAGTTTTTTTAACTACTTGCACGTAAAACCACCTCCTTAATTAATCCTCCAATATAATCTATTAATTGATAACTTAATAAATAAATTAAAAATGCTATTAATATAATCATTAATATTGTAAAGACTGTTAATAATAAATTAACGATTAATTCTTTAAACGTGTAATTATGAACTTCTTTAATAACAACAATAACTAGTATTATAGTCCATGACCACGCAATTATTTCAATAATGTTAAAAATAAATATTTCGTTTAATGTTAAAACATGTGATAACAAAATTGTTGGAATAATACTTAATAAAATTGGTGATAATGCATAAGCTACCACAATATAGACATCTTTAAACCAACCTTCGCCTGATTGAAGTGAACTAATTAAATAATTACCTACAACAAATAGTAATACTACAATTATTAAAACTACGACATTTCTTAAAGGAATTAATGAAGTTAAATCATTATAGTTAAATACAAACCCTGTTGTATAAGCCTTTGTTAACATTAAAATCCCAAATATTAAATAAATAATGCTTGCTGTTAGAACTGATGATTTATTTTCACGTTTTAAGTTGTATACTGTATCAATTGGATGCCTTAATATTTTAAATAGATATTTAGATTCTCTAAATATTTTGAAATTACCTACTTTTCCTTTAAAATTTCTAATTGGTTGATAAATTCCATACTTTTTATCAGCAAATTTTAAGGCCTTAGATGTTATATATAATAATATACCTACTAAAAATACTATTGCTAAATAACTTTGAAGCCAATTGTATCTAACTTGCCAAAACGCCTCTGAATAACCTGCTCTATCTTGAGCTATTTTGAAATATGAAAGTGCCTCATCATATTGACCATCACGGTATAACGCATTAGCAATCGAACTGTTAGCAATCGAGAAAAAGCTATTCATTTTAAGAGTTTCTCGCCATTCCTCAATATCATATATTCCGTTTTGATAATTTATTAATCCTTGATGAATTTGATCAGTAAAATCTGTTTTTATTAAAATTTGAATTTCATTGCTTCCTTTATCTAATATATATAGATTATTATCTGGGTCAGTTTCAATTGCCACTGGATTTATAAACTTTCCTAAAACATTTGAACCATCATCTAATGCTCCAAATTCAAAAATTAAATTTCCTTCACTATCATATTCATTAATAATTCCTTCTTGACTAACCGAATAAACATTACCAAACTCATTTACAGTTATGTCTGTTAATGTGTTTTCATTTTCAATTGTTAATGAAATATTTGACGCAATATTAAACCTTTTTATTTTTTGATCAACAGTTTTACTAATTGTAAAAACTGAACCCTTCGAATCAATCGCGAGATTATCAGCTGAGACCGGAATATTTCTAGCATAAGTTACACCGAAAAATCCTGCAATTACTTCCCAAAAAGTTTTCGTTGTAGGATTAGTTCCATAAAATCCAATAAATTCTCCTTGTGCATTTAATTGAATTAAACCATTAGTTGAACCAGCACCAACAATGTATAAAATACCTCTTGGACCAGTTACTACTTTGATTGGTTCATATGGTGTGTTTTGTCCAAAAAGTGGTTCAGTTGGACGATTATATCTTTGGACTTCTTCTCCTAAATTATTAAATTTTATTATTGTTCTTAGTTGTCTATCTGCAACAAAAATATTGTCTTCATTATCAACATCAATTCCAGTAGGATTACCTAAATTATTTATTTCTAAAACAACTTCACCATTATAATTAGTTTTTAAAACTCTTTTATTACCACTATCAGCAATATAAATATAATTATTTTTAATTAATATATCTTCTGGATTGTTTAATTCAGTATTTAAAACTAGCGTACCTGTTGGCTCATATGCTGTTTGAGTAAGTACAAGGCCATTTGGTCCTTGTGTATATGTCTTGTAAGGAGCTGAGTCTTGAGTAATTGCCATAGTATTTGTTGTTGTAAGTATAAATGTAATTGCAATTGTTAATATTAAAGTTAAAGCTTTTTTCATATTAACCTCCTTACTTAATTCCTGAATGTGCCATTGTGTTCATAACATTCTTTTGTAGGAAGATAAATATTACTAAATTAGGCACAAACATAATTAAACTTGCTGCTGCTGAAATTCCTTGCCCTGCAACAGCATTTCCTTGATTAGTTAGTGTTTGTAAATAAAAAGCAAATGTTTTAATACTTTCTCGGTTAATATAATTAGTTGATATTTCAGCATTATTCCACGTACTTTGGAAAGCAACGATTGCGATTGTTGCTATTGCGGGCTTAATTAATGGTAACACTATACTCCAATATATTCTGAAATGACCGGCTCCATCAATCTTTGCTGCCTCAATTAATTCTTCAGGTATTTGATCAATAAATTGTTTTATTAAAAACAATCCCACAGGAATAGCTAGAGATGGAATAATATGAACCCAAAAAGTATCAATTAAACCTAAACTTTCAACTACTAAATACCTAGGAATAACTACTGCAGTTCCGACAAACATTAAGGCAATGTTATTAGCAAATAACATTGGTTTTTTTAATTTGAATTTAAGTTTTGATAAAGCAAAGCCCGCCATAGATCCAACTACTATTGATGCGACAACTACAATTATTGCGATAATTATACTATTAAATAAATATCTACTTGCTGGTATTCCTGTAGTTGATGCCATTTGAAATAAATCGTTAAAGTTTTTAAATGTTGGGTTAATTACAAAAAATCTTGGTGGCCAAGCAAACAACTCATCAATTGGTTTGAAGGCATGATTAAATATATATACAATAGGAAGTCCCATTATAATAGCTACAATTATTAAAATAACATAAAATTTAATTTGTGAGCGATGAAAATATCTCGGATTAATTTCTGTACCTTTAAAACTTGCCATTTACTATTCCTCCTTCGTTCCAAACAATTTAAATGCTGCTTTACCAAACAAATAAACCAATAACAATAACACCACTGAAATAGTTGCAGCATATCCCATATCATATCTAATAAAACCGTAATCATCAATGTGCGTTACAATTAGCTGTCCTGCATTTTGAGGAGTTGGGTTTTGCCCACTTAGTTCAACACCAATTGAACCAGCATTAAATGTATTAATAAGCGACATCACAGCCCCAAATAACATTTGGGGTTTCATTGATGGTATTGTAATGTAAAACATTTCTTGAACTTTATTACTCATACCATCAATATAAGCAGCTTCATATAACGTTTTATCAATATTTAAAACACCTGCAAGCATCGCCAAAAACCCAATTCCCATACTACTCCATAAAGTAACAATAATCATTATCGGCATTAAGTAATTAGGGTTTGTTAACCACTGGATAGGCGCATCAATTAAGTTAAAATTCAATAGAATCGAGTTTAAATACCCTGACTCATCTCCAGAAAAGATAATTTTCCACATTACCGCCATTGCAACACCAGCAGTCATTGATGGTGAATATATAATTAAAGCTAATACAGTTCTAGCTTTTGATTGAATTTGTGCAAGCATCCATGCTAGTAAAAACCCTAATAAATAACCAATTGGTCCTACAACAATCGCAAATGTTACTGTATTTGGAATAATTTGTTGCATAAAGGCATCATCACTTGTAAAAAGCGCAATATAATTTGTAAACCAAATAAATGTTGGTCTTTCAAGCAAATTAAAATATGTAAATGATAATAAAATTCCCATTATAACAGGTATTACGATAAAAGCTAAAAATGCTAGTAAATATGGAAAAATGAATAGTGTTCCAGTTGCTTCTTCTTTTCTTTTGCGTTTTTGTGCTTTCATGGATAATTCTTTAGCTGAATCTATCATTCTCTCACCCAGCTTTCTATATTATCTTTCGTTGGAAATAAGTATGGTTTTAAAATCTCATTTTGATTATTAATAAAACCAAACTCAATCATTTTCTTAGTTATTTCCTTATCTATAATAATCTCCGAATCAGATATTGCAATTCTTGTATTAACACCATCATATACCACTTTATTCCATATATTAGATATTTCACGCTCCATCATATAACTTGCTGGTGTTTTAGGGGTATCAAAAATCCACTCCCATTGCTCTAATATAATATCAATATGAACAGGATCCCAAGACATAAGTGAAAAAGCATCAACATTTGATGTATTCCACATATATTCTGGCCCCATTGATGTCATTAAGTTTTCAGCATAATTTAATTGCACATCATTCGATGTCCACCATTTTAAAAACTGCCATGCTTCATCTTGCTTTTCAGAATTTTTAAAAATAATTCCTGATGTTGAAGATCCATCATATGTTCTATCAACAACACCTTCATCATTTCTAACACCTGGCAGCGGCGCAACACTCCACAGACCTGCAATTTCTGGTGCGGCATTTAATAATTGCACATACATTCCAAAATCACCGATTCCAATCGGAAGTGTTCCATATCTAAATTCATTGTAAAAACTACCTACTTCTAAAGGTAGACTATAAATTGTATAAAGTTCAGCCATAAAATTGATTGCTTCAATTGTATTTGGATGAGTTAAATTAGCACTAAGTAAATCATCAGTATATAAAATACCTTCAAACTGATTAATAAATGGCATTGTATCAATATATGCTTTAAAGGCGTTTGTGCTTGATAATCTGTTGTAAAAATTATAACCAAACCTTTGTAGTTCTGGAAGGATATCTAACACATCTTGCCAAGTATCAGGAATATCAATACCAATGGTATTTAAAATATCATGACGATAAAACAGTAATGAGAAGTTTTGTGTTTCTGGTAGAGCATAAACACCTTCTTGATAGATTAGTTGGGCAAAAGCTCCAGGTTTAAATCTTTCAGCAACTTCATAAAAATCTGGCATTTGTCTTAAATCAACTAAAGCATTTCTAATCGCAAAATCATACGGTCTCCAACCTGCAACACCTAGTGCTACATCGGGTTGTGTGTTTGATGAGGTTGCTAAAATAAGTTTATCTTCGTTAGCCATAATAGATATTTTAACTTTAATTCCTGTATCTTTAGTAAAAGTATCATCAACCATTTGTTGCATTAAATTAACATATTGTCTTGACCGATTAACCCAAACTTCAATTTCATCTTCTTGTGGTTTATCATCATATTGATCAAAGAAAGACATAAAAAACCTTCTTATTCCAACCCATATATTAGTAAAAAAGTTTGCTGTCGCTTTAGGAACTTTTACATCTGTTGTATGAATATATATTTTATCCATTGTTAGAGGCTGATCTAAAATAATCGGTAAAATAACTCCTAGTTTCTGTAACACTGAACTAGTTCCCTTACTAAACTTACTTAACTCTGCTGGTATTCGATTAGGATTTTCTGAAAAGTAAAAAAGTGCATCCGAAGCTGTTCTAATATTAGTTGTTATTTGGGAGTTTTTAGTCGTTTCATTAATTTCTTGCAAACTTAAATAAGCTCTCTTTAGAGTTTCCGCATAAGTTTTCAATCTTAACGCTAAGTTAGGTATATATTGGTCAATATCCCAATCACGGTCTTTACTTGGATCATTTCCTGTTAACTTTTTAATATCTAAATCTAGGCTATTAACTTCATCCATAACATATGAAACATCTTCATAGACATTAAGGAGCGGAGAAGCATTAACCTCAATTGTTAGTGTGTTAACACCTTCCTTTAAATAAAATAAAAATTTTTGTTTATCATTTCCTAAAGTAACATTTTGCCACTTATTAGAATGATTAAATTCAATTTCTCTGGCTTCTTTAAACGGAACTTTATTGTTAATCCAAATTGTTCTAAATACTTTAGAAAAACTTTTTAGTTGTTTTACTTTTAACGTAATATTGTAAAGTCCAGCTTCTTCTACTTCTATTTTATATGTAATGGCATCTCCACTTGTATTAAAAGTAGCACCATCAATTACATTTAACCTGTTTTCTACTAATGAAAAAGGCGTAACTTTAGCATTTTTATCAGTACCAAATCTAACACCTAAATCATTTCTATAAAAAGGATTTTCAGCTTCGTAAGTTTTTATTTCATCTTTAATAATAGTTGCATTTTTATGTATATTTAAATACTCACTATAACTAATATCATCTTCATAACCATTAACATATACTTGTCCCAAATAAAATTCTCCACTAACTTTTCTTATTGAAATTTTATTTTGGCCTTCTTCTAATTTAAATCTTAATTGTTCGGGTTGTAACCTTAAAACATCAACTACATCACTATGAACCCAACTTGATAATATTTCAGCAGTTGGCATAATGTCATTGCCATAACGATCTATATTGAACTCATTATTAGATATCCAATTATTTTTTAATGTTAAGTTGCTAGCTTCAAAGTATTGAATTTCATCATTAATTAATATTTGATAATCAATCTCACGAATAGTTTTATTAATTGAATAGAAATCAAAACTTATTGTATATAACGCCTTATCATCAACATTTAAATTAAAAGAAATTTCACCACTATTACTAAAGTCAAAAACTTTAGTAACATTATTATTAGGTAACTCTTCTAAGTTTAAAAAGGTTTGATACGTATTTTCTTCAATATATGCACCTTCGTCAAAAATAAAATTAAGGGGATCGACAACATAGTTAAATCCCACATTGTCGATCAATCCCTCATTTTTCCATTTAGTTAAGACATCGGT
Source organism: Acholeplasma sp. (assembly GCA_012837395.1). Lineage (GTDB taxonomy): Bacteria > Bacillota_I > Bacilli_A > Acholeplasmatales > Acholeplasmataceae > Haploplasma. The sequence goes on from DURF01000081.1 coordinate 7,226, forward strand.
GTATATAGTACTAGAATTATCATTACTTTGGATTGCATCAATTGTTTTAGCTTCAATAGTTGGATTTACATTCGCTAAAATAACAATTAATGAAACCATTGAAAAAATAACACTAATTACTATTTTTTTCATCATTTCACCCTATTCTTAATTTATTTTGTCCTCAAACTCTGCTTTAGCTTCTAAATAATATTGGTTAGCTAAATCATTAATGTTTCCAATAACATCTTCTAAGTTTACTTCTCCATCTCTAATTAGATCAAGCATTGCGGCAATATTTCTGTTTTCATCATATCTACCTTCCCATCTTGATTGAACAAATCCTGGAACTGTTTTAGCAAGACTTTCAATAATAAAATCTTGATGATTATTTACTATTTTTTTAAATTCAACAAGTGTTGGATATAATTCAAAATATGCGTCAACTAATGTTTCATCTTGAACAATTGGCGCAAAGTTCACAGCACCAGCTTGTGGGAATTCTTCAGCGATTTCTAATCGTTTTAAGTATCCATCAACGCCAAACCCCATCCATTTAGCAAAATCATAAGCAATTTCAGGATGATCTGTTCCTTGCCCTACACCGATATAATCAATAACTACAGGTATTTTATGATATTTAACACCCTCTACTTCAACAGCTGGAGTTCCAATAAAGTCAATGTCAGCTCCAAATAAACCTGGAAGGGTTGTATTTGGATCAACAGTAGCTCCTAACCAGTTTCTTAAGTTATAGCTTCCACCCCATTTAATAGCTTGGCTTCCTATTTCAAATTTGTCGCCATCACCAAATCTAGTGTTTGGATTCCAAAACTCGTCTCCTGTTTTTTGATACCTAACATTAGTGGACTCTAATACGTATGCACTATGTTCAGCATAAGTTGCTCCAAAATATTTTTGTTGTTCGATCATAGCGTTTTTAAACTCATCGCTATCTAAATTATATCCTTCACCTTCAGTATATGTATACCAATCAAAGGTGTCGTTTTGCTGTGCTGATAACCATAGAGCTAACTCATTCATTCCATCAATCCCAACAACTCCATCACCACCAGTAATAGGGGCACGAGCGTTCTTTTTAGCTGCATCCATTAATTCTGGATAAGTCATTCCATAAACAGGAGTAATTGATCCTGATGGACTTTTTTCATTAATTACTGTTCTGTTAATAAAATAACCCATATAAAACAAAGCTTGTGGTAAAGCGAAAAGTTTATCATTATAAAGGGCAGCATTTCTAATGTTTTCCGGAATTTTATTAAAGTCTACATCATCCTTAGCATATTCGTAAACATCACTTACCCATTCATTTTGAACTGCTTTAACTACATTATCAACTTGAAAAACATCCGGCATATCTTGGATAGCTGCTTGAGCATTAAAAAACGCATCCCAAGTCGCATCAGATTCATTACCTTCTTCATCTACAATACGTGGTCTTTCAATAATTTCGACACGAACATCTGGATTTTTCTCTTCATAGGCTTTAATCATTCTTCTTTCAATGTTGTTATCATTTACAGACCCCAAATTCCATGCTGCATATTTAATAACGATTTTATCATCTGCTCCGTTTTTACATGCCACTAGAACTAAAGCTGTCATTAATGTAACTAATAATAATAAATATTTTTTCATATTACCTCTCCTTCGAAACGTTTCGATTTTTGCTTAAACAAATAAAAAGCGAATATGTTTATTTGTTATATTTATTATAATGTATTCGCTTTCACTTATCAACTGTTTTATATCTTTTTTTATATTTTTTATCTAAATAATCTTAATATATCTTGGAAGGAAACAACTACCATTAATACTAACAATAATACAAAGGTAATCGTTATTAAAATGTTTTCAAAGTTTTTATTAACTTTCTTCTTAGTAATTCCTTCGTAGATAATAAATGCTATTCTTCCACCATCAAGGGCTGGTATTGGTAGTAAGTTTAAAAATCCAATATTAACACTTAAAAAAGCTACAAAGATAAAAAATGATACTGCCCCTTGACTTCTTGCGTCACTAACAAGTGAAAATATACCAATTGGACCAGCTAAATCACCAACACCTACTCCACTATTTGGTGATACTAATAAAACAATTGTGTTCCACATTTGTTTCATATCTCCACCAAGTCTTACAAACGGATAGTATAGTGGATATAAAATGTTAAAACTGCTAGTTCCGGCAACACCAATTGAATAGCCAACATAGCTTGCTCCAAGTTTTCTTAATGTCTTATTAGAGATATTAGAGTAATTAATAGTTAACTCTTCATTATCTCTTAATACTTTTAACTTAACATTTTCACCTTCACTATTTGTTTCTGCATAAGCAATTAATTCTTCCCAATTGTTAACAAGAGTCAACTCTTTGGTCGGACCCCCGATTGCTATACTTTGAATAATATCCCCAGTTTTAAGATCTTTTGTTCTTCCAAACACTTGACCTACAACTAATTCACTATTTCCTTGAATATTTGTAAATCCTAAACCTTGAAAAACCAATAATAACGGCATATCAATTTCTGGTTCATCATTTAAACCTATTTTAATAGTATCACTCTTTGCATTTGCAACTAATGTTCCAACATGACTAAATGATTCTACATTTACACCATTAATAGAGGTAATAATATCACCAGAATTGATTTTTTCACTGGCAAATTCTCCAACATCACCTATTATTGCTTCTTCATTTGGTTTACCAATGAAGAAAGCTAGAAAAAATAAAATAATAAAAGCTAATAAGAAGTTTGATAAAGGTCCTGCAATAACAACTTTAAATCTTTCCCATAAAGTTTTATTTTCATAACTTCTATCTGCAACACTTAATTGCATCTTCTTTTTGGGAGATAATATATACATCGCATCTTCATTTACTTTAAATCTTTGTTCGCCTTTGGAAGTGTTTAAAGTAATAAATAGTTCATTATTATCTAATCCGTATAAATCTTTATCAACAACAGTTCCAATCGAATCATATTTAGATTCGTTATTTAAAATTATTTCCTTAACATTACCTTTTTCATCTAAGTTAACACCAAGTGTGTTACCTATTTTGACAAAGTCACTAACTTCTTCACCAGCCATTGATACATATCCACCGAGTGGAATTGCACGAATGGAATAAACTGTTTCACCTTTTTTCTTTTGGTATAAAACAGGTCCCATACCAATTGCGAATTCATGACATAAAATGTTTGCCTTTCTTGCAAAATAAAAATGAGCAAACTCATGTATTAAAATATTTATTCCTAAAACTAAAATAAAAAGTATTATATCCATCTTAAAACCATCCTATAAAATTGTTAGAAATGTTAATACGATAATTAAAAACATTCCTGCAAACATCGCTGAATCAAATCGATCTAAAACTCCGCCGTGACCAGGAAAAATATTTCCAAAGTCTTTCACATTATAAACTCTTTTAATTTTTGATGCTACTAAGTCTCCTAGTTGACCAATAATAGAAATCATAAAAGTTAATAAATATAGTAAAATTCCTTTACCAGTTAAATTTATCTTACTTAAGATTTCAAATCCATCAAGTATTGTTCGATAATTATTTACATTTAAAAAGCCACTACTAAATATTTTACCGTAAAATAAACTAAAGGTCCCAACTAGTATCGTCGCAATCAATGTTCCAGCGATTGCTCCTTCCCACGATTTTTTTGGGCTTATAATTGGCGCCATCTTATGTTTCCCATATTTAATTCCAATTAAATATGCAAAAACATCAGTAAACATTGTTGTTAAAAATAAATAGACAATAAATTGGACCCCAACTATTCTTAAAACAACAAGCGATCCAAGTCCCATAACAACATAGAAAATCATCCCAAAGACTTTGCCAAAATCGTTAAAGTCAAAATTTCTATCTAAAACTGTAACTAATAATAATAAAAAACCTGCCATAATTATTACTAAGACTAATTTATAATTAAACAATTCTAATAATATCATTTGATCTATATCATCAAAATGCCAAATCATTACTAAGTATGATAATAAACTTAAAAAGTATATTAATAATTTACTTTGTATTGTATAGTCTTTATTATATATATTTAAAATTTCGAATATAGCTATTAAGACACCCAGTCCAACGACTATTTGTAAACCTATAAATAAATTAGGAATTAAAAACAATGGTGCTAAAATAGCAAGCATAACAATTCCTGTAATTGTTCTTTTTTTCATGCCATTCCTCCTATACTGCAATTATTATTATAACATTTTTTACTATATATTAAACTTTTAATTAAATAAATATCATTTTTAGTTTTTTTCACATTTTAATGATATAATAAAATAAAAAGGGAGGAAATAACATGAACTTTGTTAAAGCAATGGATAATTTACCATTTATCTTAAAATTAATTTTAGCTTTACCTGGATTAGATATCGTATGGGGAATTTATCGTTTAGTTAAAGGAGTTGCTAAGAAAAATCTATTTTTAACGATTGTAGGAATTTTATGGATTATACCAGGAGCAGTTATATGTTGGGTCGTTGACCTTATAACAGTAATAATTAACGATAGACCAACAGTCTTTGTAGACTAATTATTAAATCATTAAAAAACAAAGGAGAAGCAAATTCGCTTCTCCTTTTTGTTTTTGTTAAATTGTCATTATTTCTTTAACTTTTTCAGCAACAACTTCATCAATTTTTTTAACATATTTATCTGTTAATTCTTGAACATCGTTAAGTGTTGATTTTTCTAAATCCTCAGGCAATTCTAAAGCTTTAACTAAATCATTACCTTCTCTTCTAGCATTTCTAACATTAACTTTATTTGTTTCTCCAATTTTATCAACGCTTTTACTTAATTCTTTTCTTCGGTCTTCAGTAAGTGCAGGTAAAATAAGTCTTACACCTGTACCGTCGTTTTGCGGAGAAATTCCAATATCTGATGCATAAATAGCATGTTCAACATCTTTTAAAACTGATTTATCATAAGGTTTAATGTAAAGTTGTGTTCCTTCAACAACGCTAATTGCTGCGATTTGTTTTAATGGAGTGTCAGCCCCATAATATTTAATATTAATTCTATCAAGTATAGCAGGGTTTGCACGACCAGTTCTAATATTAGCTAACTCACGGTTTAGCCCTTCAATAATTTTTTGCATACTCTCTTCAACTTCAAATAATACTAATTCAATTTGTTCCATGTTAATCCTCCCATGTTACTAATGTACCGATTTTGTCGCCTAATGTTGCTTTTTTCATATTTCCTTTTATGTTCATATCGAATACAACAATATTTATTTTATTTTCTTTACACATTGATGCAGCAGTTGCATCCATGACTAATAAGTTTTTTTCTAAAACTTCTTGTAAAGTTAATTCTTCAAATAAGACAGCATCACTATGTTGTTTTGGATCTTTATTATAAACTCCAGTTACACCATTTTTTGCCATTAATATAACATCAGCACCAATTTCTGCTGCTCTTAATCCAGCGGCAGTATCAGTTGAAAAGTATGGTGAGCCAGTTCCACCAACAAAGATGGTAACGCGACCTTTTTCTAAATGTCTTATTGCTCTTCTTCTAATATATGGTTCGGCAACTTCTGAAATTGGAATAGCACTCATTACTCTTGATGGTACTTTTATTGATTCTAATGCATCTTGTAATGCTAGACCATTCATAATAGTACCAAGCATTCCCATATAGTCTGCTTGAGCTCGGTCCATTCCTAATTGTTCACCAGTTACGCCACGCCACAAATTGCCGGCACCAACAACGACGCCAACTTGTACCCCTAATGCGTATATTTCTTTAATTTCAGAAGCAATCTTGTTAACTGTATTTGGATCTATTCCATAATTTGTTTCACCTTTTAATGCTTCTCCACTTAACTTTAATATTATACGTTGGTACATAGCGTCCTCCTTATAAACCTTTAGTTACTGCTGCAACTTCTGCGGCAAAGTCTTCTTCTTTTTTCTCAATTCCTTCGCCAACTTCTAATCTAACGAATGATAAAACATCGTTATTATTGTTTTTTAAGTGTTGTTTTACTTTTACATCATTGTCTTTAACAAATGGTTGGTCTACTAAACAAATTTCTTCTAAAAATTTATTTAATCTTCCAACAACCATTTTTTCAACAATGTGAGCTGGTTTTCCTTCTTGGAGCGCTTGGTTTGTTAAAACTTCTTTTTCGTGATTTAGTGTATCTTGATCAACTTCATCACGGTTTAAGAATTTAGGGTTGCTTGCTGCAATGTGCATTGCAATGTCTTTACCTAAGTCTTCATCTTGTTTTGCTAATACTGCAAGACTAACAATTCTTCCGCCCATATGTGCATATGCGCCAAAGCCTTGGTCATCTTCTTTAGTAAATCTTGACACTCTTCTTAGAGTAATTTTTTCACCAATTTTTGCGGTTGCATTTGTTAATGCATCAGCAAGTGTGCCATCATTAACTTTAATTTCTAAAGCTTCTTCTGTATTAGTTGCGCCTGATTCTAAAATTGCATTTCCTACAGTATCTAACAGGTCTAAAAACTCTTTATTTTTTGAAACGAAGTCAGTTTCTGAGTTTAACTCAAATACTACTGCAACATTATCTTTAACAACAAAACTTGCTAAACCTTCTGCAGCAACTCTTCCTGATTTTTTAGCTGCTTGAGCAATTCCTCTTTCTCTTAAATAGTCAATTGCTTTATCAACATCACCGTTTGTTGCTTCTAACGCTTTTTTACAATCAAGCATTCCAGCGCCAGTTCTATCTCTTAATTCTTTCACCATTTTGGCTGTAATTTGTACCATAGTTATATCCTCCATTTTTTTAAAATAAAAGGGAACAACGTCCCTTTTTAATAATAAGTAAATTTATCTTTGTAATAAGTTACGTTTTATTTTAAATTTTCTTTAATAAATTCAATTAGTTCTGCTTTTCTTAAAGTTGAATATCCAACTAATTCATTTTCTCTTGCAATATCTTTTAATTCAGCAACAGTCATTTTTGAATAATCAACTTCTGCTTTTTTAGCTTTTACTTCTGTTTTTTCTTCTTTAACCACTTTAGGTTCATCAACTTTAACTTCCACTTTTGGAGCTTCTGCTTCTTTTTTAGGAGCAGGTTTTCTTTCTTCTCTTGGTTTACGATCTTGTCTTGGTTGTTTGTCTTCTCTTGGTTTACGATCTTGTTTTGGTTTACGTTCACGTGGTGCTTCTTGTGTTACATCTTCATCATCATCATATTTTTCAACAAATCCACCTTGTGCTTCGATTACCGCATTTGCCATAACGTTTGCAATTAATGCAACTGCTCTAATCGCATCATCGTTAGCTGGAATTACATAATCAATTAAATCTGGATCACAGTTTGTATCTACAATACTAATGATTGGAATATTTAATTTACGTGCTTCTAAGATAGCGTTAACTTCTTTGTTTGGATCAACAATGAAAAGTGCGTCTGGCAACTTTTTCATTTCTTTAATTCCACCTAAGTTTCTTTCTAACTTATTTCTTTCATGAACTAATTTTAATACTTCTTTTTTAGGTAGAACATCAAATGTTCCATCTTCTTCCATTTTGTATAGGTCGTGTAATCTTTTAATTCTTCTTCTAATTGTTTTGAAGTTTGTTAAAGTTCCACCTAACCAACGATGGTCAACATAAAATTGTCCAGTTTTTGCTGCTGCTTCTCTAATTGCACTTTGTGCTTGTTTTTTAGTACCAACAAAAAGTACTGTTCCGCCACCTTGGACAATTTCTAATAATGCGTTATACGCTTCTTCAACTTTTTGTTGAGTTAATTTTAAATCAATAATGTGAATACCATTTCTTGATGTAAAAATATATGGTGCCATTTTAGGATTCCATCTTCTAGTTGCATGTCCAAAATGCACACCTGATTCTAATAATTGTTTCATTGAAACTACTGCCATAAAATATATACCTCCGTTTTCGTTTTTTTCCTCTGGATATTATTTTAAACCACCCGTTGGGCACATGATTTAAAAAAACTTATCCATGTGTATTTTATTAGCCTTAATAAATATAACATAATTGCATCTTTTTTGCAAGATTTAAATCTATTTCAACACGCTTTTAATTGATTTCTTTCTTTTTAAGTGAAATATTGGATTTTACTTAAGTCCACTACTTCCAAAACCACCAAGTCTTACAGTATGGTTTTCTTCTTCATCGGTTGTTTTATAGTAGTTAGTAAAGACTGCTTGTGCTAATCTTTCACCTTTATTAATAAATACTGTTTCTTTAGTAAAGTTATATAGTGGAATACTTATATGTCCTTCATTTTCAGCATGATAATAATCTGAATCTATTACACCAACACCATTACTCATCATTAAGCCTTTTTTAAAAGCTAGTGATGATCTTGGAAATACTAATAAAACCTCGCTTGTTGGTATTTTAGCTCTTAAACCAGTTGGTACTAGTTTAATTTCACCAGGTAGTATTTCAGTATCAACAATGGTTGCTAAGTCATAGCCTGCACTATATTTAGTTGCTCTTACTGGTAGTTCGATATTTTCATCTTTATATTTTGTTATTACTTCAAATTTTCTCATTTATAAAATCTCCTTAATATATTTTAAAATTCTATTTTCTCTTTCAATAACTGTTATAAATCCTTGATCTACTTTTTCATCTCTAGTTAATAATTCTTGATTGTTGTGGTTAATTGCTTCATCAATTTTAATCCACTTAGGAATTAATCCTTGAGCCTTTTCGCGTTTATTATAACTTGGAGTAGTTATATTATCTATTTCACATATATAATAATATGATGTTTGTTTGTATGTTGAGTTATTATTATTTATTCCATATCTTAATTCTTCAATAAAGCCAATATATTTTAATACATTTACTTTATTTGCACCAAGTTCTTCTTTAAGTTCTCTCTTTAGTGCATCCCTGTGGTCTTCATCTTCTTTAATTCCCCCACCTGGAAAAATATAATCGTTATATAAACTAGAGTATAACATATATACTAAATTATCTTTTAAAATGATCGCTCTAACTGTTTTTCTAGTTTTTAAAACTTCATCCTCTTTTAAATTGCCTTCAACAATTGTATTACCTATCTTCATCTTTGTTATTACTCCTTGGGTGTAATTTATCATATTTTTCTTTTAGAGTTTTATTTGAAACTTCAGTATAAATTTGAGTCGATTTTAAATGTTCATGACCAAGTAGTTCTTGAACTACTCTCAAATCAGCTCCATGATTTAAAAGAGTAGTTGCAAAACTATGTCTAAGCATATGTGGTGATATATGATAAGTTTCATTAGCATCATTTAAGATTTTTTGTAAAATTTTTTGAACTCCTCTAACCGTTAAGTTTTCTCCTCGGTAATTTAATAATAGTTTCTCATTATTACTATCACTTTTAGCAATTAGTTTTGGCCTAATATTAGTTAAATAATCTTGTAGCAATTCAACTAAGTTATCATGGATAGGAACAAATCTGTCTTTACTTCCTTTACCATGAATTAATATTTGTTTGCGGGATATTTGTAAATCTTTTATTTCAATATTTGTTAGTTCGCTTGCTCTTAGTCCACAACTAAAAAGAAGTTCTAATATTAAATAGTTTCTAGCTCCTAATATTGTATTTTGATTGATTGCTTTAAATAAATAATTAATTTCATTATCACTTAAAACTTTCGGTAATCTTTTAGGAATTTTAGGTGTTTCAATTGTTTCAAAAATGTTCGTATCAACAATATTTTCACTTATTAAGTAATTATAAAAAGTTCTAAGTGAAGATATTTTTCTAGCAACAGTTTTTTTTGAATAGTTGTTTTCTTCTAAATGAGCTAAATAGTGTCTAGCAAGTCTTGGTCTAACTGCACTTTCTAAGTTTTCTGCTAGACCCTCACTTAAAATAAAGTTATTAAAATCTTCTAAATCTTTTAAATAACTTGTTGTTGTGTTTTTAGAATAATTTTTAATTGTTGATAAATAATGCTCAAACATTTCAAAATAGTTCATTAAATTCTTCCTTAAATTGATTTAAATCATCAAGAGATCTTTTTGCATAAAGTTGTTTTCTTTCATTTTTCTTATGTTTTAAATCTAGACTTGGTAATAAACCAAAATTAGCATTCATTGGCACAAAGTTTTGATTTTTTGTTGAAACATAACGAGCCATTGAACCTAAAACTGTTGTTTCTGGAAGTGGTGATAATTTATTGTTTTTTAAAAGGGATGTTACTTGAATAGCAACATTTAAACCCGATGCTGCACTTTCAACATAACCTTCAACACCACTAATTTGACCAGCAAAGAAAATATTTGGTTTATTAATTACTTGAAAACTATTATTTAATACTTCCGGGCTTTCAATATATGTATTTCTATGAATAACACCATATCTAATAATATTTGCTTTTTCTAAACCTGGAATTAAATTAATAATTCTTTTTTGTTCACCAAATGTTAGACTGGTTTGAAATCCTACAATATTATACATTTCATTTAGAGCATCATCTCTTCTAAGTTGAATAACTGCATAAGGTTTTGTTCCATCAGGTTTTTCTAAACCAACTGGTTTAAGTGGTCCAAAAGTTAAGGTTTGAGCCCCTCTTTTAGCCATTACTTCAACTGGCATACAACCTTCAAAAACATTTTTTTCAAAATCTTTAGGAGCAACCGTCTTAGCATTTATTAATTCATTATAAAATAATTCATATTCTTCTTTACTCATCGGACAATTTATATAAGCTGCTTCACCTTTATCATATCTATTTTTTAAATAACATATATCCATATTAATTGAATCTTTAGATATAATTGGCGCAACAGCATCAAAAAAGTGTAATTGATTTAAACCAATTAAACTTTGAATTTCTTTAAAAAGATCTGAACTTGTTAGAGGACCGGTTGCGATAATTGTTATTTCATCTTCATTTATTTTAGTAACTTCTTCATTTACAACTTCAATATTTTTAAATTTTAATAATTCATTTTCAATATATTTAGAAAACTCTTCTCTATCAACTGCTAAACTTCCACCAGCAGGAACAGATGAGTTTTTTGCCGCTCTTATAATTAATGAGTCTAGTTCTTCCATTTCATATTTTAAAAGACCAACTGCATTTGTTATATCATTTGATCTAAGTGAGTTTGTACAAACAAGCTCAGCAAAATTACCAGTTTTATGAGCTTCTGTTAATTTAATTG
>DURF01000009.1 GCA_012837395.1 Acholeplasma sp.
GAAACAATTTACTCCAAGGTGTACCAAACGAACTTGACTACCGCGAAATTAAGTATTTGAATAATAATGGATGGCGTTATTATCGTAACTCTAGTATTGACCTCCTTCCTTCTGGTGAAGCTAAGATAAATGCATTAATTAAAGATTTAGAAAATGCTGAAGAATTTATTTTAATGGAATACTTTATTATTTCAAAAGGAATAATGTTTGATAAAATCTTTGATGTATTAATTGAAAAAGCAAATGCTGGACTAGATGTTAAAATAATTTATGATGATTTTGGAAGTGCTGATAGAATTCCTTTTAATTTTCGCAAAAAAATGCAAAAAGAAGGCATTGAAATAATTCCTTTTAATAGAATGAATATCCATCTAAACTTTGCGATGAATTACCGAACACACAGGAAAATTATAGTTATTGATAATAAAATTGCTTATACTGGTGGAATAAATATCGGTGATGAATATGCTAACTACTACCAAAGATTTGGTCATTGGCATGATGCCTCAGTTAGAATTACAGGTGATGCAGTTTGGAGTTTTACATTAATATTTTTAGAAAACTGGAACTTTTCAACTAAAGACTTTCTAGATTACACTAAATATTACCGTAAAAACAATGTTGTTAGTAATGAGGTAATTGCTCCTTTTGCTGATAACCCGATTGAAGATAGACAAATTACAAAAAGTGCGCTACTTTATTTAATTAATGAAGCAAAAGAAGAAATACTAATTACTAGTCCTTATTTAATTTTAGATAACGAACTTGTAACTGCATTAAAACTCGCCGCTAAAAGTGGTGTTGATGTCAAAATTGTTATTCCTGGTATTGCAGATAAAAAGTTAGTTTACTTAGTTAGTGAATCATTTGCACTAGACCTAGCAAAAGCAGGTGTTAAAATATATAAATATATTCCAGGATTTATACATTCTAAACTTTATTTATTCGATAATAAAAAAGCCATAGTTGGCACAAGCAACTTAGACTTTAGAAGTTTATATTTACACTTTGAAAATAATGTATTAATTTATAATAGTCCATTTTTAAACGAACTTAGAGAGTTTTTAATATCAACTATCAACTCATCAAAACTACAATCAGTTGAAGATTTAGAAAAAAACTCTATTATAATTAGATTACTACAATCAATATTAAGAGGCTTTTCAGCAACTCTATAAAAAAAACACCCGGCAATTTGCCGGGTATTACTTTATTATTTTCTAAATAATCCTAAAACTCCAAATGCACTACCTAAAGAGGTAACTACAAAAGAAAGACTTAACAATGAATTAACTACATAATTAAACCATGTAGTGTCATACCAATTAAGATCTAATAAACTTGGTAAGTAAATTACTATTAATGTTAAGAATAATAATATTAATCCATTTGACACAAACTGTGATGAAACTCTTTTTGGCTTTTTATATCCTAACAACATAAACAGTAATAATATTGGCAGTGCAATTATTAACACTAACCACTTTGTTATACTAAAGAAGTCTATAAAAATATCATTTATTGCCTGACTACTTTTTAAAAACGGAATTATGTTTCTAACATCAACAAAATCAATAATTTCAAATGTTAGTGGAATACTATTAACAACAAATGTTACTAATAATGTAACAACAGTAATAAATACCCTTGAAAAATAACTTCTTGATTGAGTCCATATTAACATTAACAACCCTGATAGTAATACAACATATATATGTTTGGTTAAAAATTCTAAATCTGAATTAATAACTTCGTTGATTGGGGCAATTAAGTCATTAATAAACCCAACATTGATTGATTCTAGAGAATGAACTCCAAGAACTAAACTTGCTAATAACACCAAGAAAAATCCGATTGTTCTAATTAGTCTAGCAACTGCACCATTTTCAACTTTATTTGTTTTTCTATTCATAAGATCTCTCCTTCATATTTTAAAGATCAATACCGACACTTAAGTCTCCTTTTTGAATGTATCCCTTTACTAATAGTATTTTATCAAATATATACGTTAAAAGTCCACCAATTAATACTATTATTCCAATACTAATGAAACTATTTAAACTATAATTCATTTGTTCCAATGATTGTAAAATACCAACTAAACCAGATGAACCCATCCCAGCTCCTGCAGTTGTACTTTCAAAACCTAATAAATATACAAATGGCGCAATGATTGCCGAACTTAAAATTGTTGGAAGCCAAATGATAGGCTTTTTAACAATATTTTTAAATTGTAACATTGAAGTTCCAATCCCAATTGAAATTATTGTTCCCATTTTGTTGTCTCTTCTTGATTGTATAGCAAACCCAACCATCTGGATTGTTGTTCCAACAACTGCCGCACCTGCCGCAACACCTGAAATACCAATTGAAAAGGCAATAGCAGCACTAGAAATTGGTGAGGTTAAAATCATTCCCATCACAACCGATATTATTATTACCATTGGAATAGGTAGTAACGTAGTTGCCTTATCAACTCCTTGACTTATCATGTTAATAATAAAGTTAAGCGGTAATGATAACATAATTGTTAATGCTAAACTAATTAAGATTGCTGTAATAGGAATAATTAAAATATCTACCGGTGTTTTTTTAACTAAAATTAAATTAATTAAAAGAATTGAAAATATTGTTACGAAATAAGCTGTAACAGGATTTCCAGGCGCATTTGCTTCTACTATTTGAAAATGTCCACTTTCATAAACCAAGTTAAATCGTGTAGATATTGCACCAACAATCCCAACCATTACTAAATTTAGACCATTTAGTTTTAAAACAACTCCAATTCCAAGTGCAATACCTACACCCATTAATTGTGATAGTAATAAATATAAGTCATTACTAATAAAGTCTATTTTAAGTAAATTACCAATCTGTTGTAAGATAACACCTACAATTAATGTCGCAAACAAACCATATGCCATTCCATTTAAAGTTTTAGTAATAAAATTCTTCATTCGTATTCCTCTACATTTCGTTTAATGCTTTAATCCCTAGAATTCTCATTCCTTCATTTAAAGTTTCTCTAACAGCTGCAATTAAGGCTAAGTTAGTATTAAAATGATTATTGTCATCAACAATAATTCTTTGTCTACCATAAAAATGGTTGAACTCTTGTGCGAGTGATATTAAATATTTCGCCAGTACGCTTGGTTGATATTGATCAATTGAGCGTTTAATAATTTGTGGAAATTGTGCCAATTTCTTTAAAATATTAAAGTAATGGTCTTCATTAAAATGACTTTCATCAAATAAATCTAAATCATAATTATTATCTTTTAATATCGATGCTATTCTTACACTGCTATATTGTAAATATGGTCCAGTTTGTCCTTCAAACTTAATCATATTTTCTAAATCAAAGTCAACATTTAAATTTCTTTCGTTTTTTAAATCGTTAAAAATGATTGCACCAATTCCTACTGCTTCTGCGACCATTTCTTTATTTTCTAAATTTGGATTCTTCTCAACAATTGCCGCAAGTGCTCCACTTACAGCTTCGTCTAAGACATCTTCTAATCTTTTAAATTTACCTTGACGGGTTGACATCTTTTTACCATCAATCATTACTAAACCAAAACCAATGTGTTCGATATCAAATTTATTATTCATTAAATTTGAAATTTCTTTTAATTGATTAAAATGTAGTTTTTGTTCATTACCTACTACATATAAAGCTTTAGTAAAATTATAAGTATTAGCACGATACTTTAATGCTGCAAGATCACGGGTCATATAAAGAGTTGCTCCGTCACTTCTTTTAATTAATGCCGGTGGAAGATTTTCGTGTGATAAATCGACAATAGTTGCTCCATCATCAATTTTAAGTAAATTTAGTTTTTCTAAATCATTAACAACACTTTCCATCTTATCATTATAAAAAGCTTCACCATGATATGAATCAAAAGTTACATTTAAGCGGTCATAAACTCGCATAAATTCTTTTAAAGACTCATCTCTAAACCATTGCCATAGTTTAATGTATTCTGGATCATTTAATTCTAACTTTCTAAACGCATCACGACCAGCTTGTTCTAAGTCTTTATTATTTTCTTCTTCATCATGGAATTTCACATATAATTTTTGCAATTCATTAATTGGATCTTTATCAATATCTTCTTTATTACCCCATAGTTTATAAGCAACTATCATTTTCCCAAATTGAGTTCCCCAATCACCTAAATGATTTAAACCATAAACTTTAGCACCTGTTTTTAAATACAAATTTTTAATAGCATTCCCAATCACTGTTGATCTTAAATGACCAACACCAAAACTTTTAGCAATATTTGGTGATGAGTAATCAATTACTACTACTTCATTTTCATTGTCTTTACTATTACCAAAGTTGCCTTTTTCTTTTAATATTGTGCTAACAATATCTTTTGCAACTGCAGTTCTATTTAAATTAATATTTAAAAATCCATTTAAAAAGTTTACGCTAGCTATTTCTTTTAAATTAAAGCATTCTTTAAGTTCATCAAAAATAATTTTAGGATTAACTTTTTTAGCTTTACTTATTGTAAAAAGTGGGACAGATAGATCAACGTTATCAATTTTGCCATCTTCAAC
>DURF01000082.1 GCA_012837395.1 Acholeplasma sp.
CAAAATAGTGTAATGGATGTCTTAATTGAAAAAACTAAAAATGCTGCTAATAACTATAATGCTAAACAAGTAATAGTTGTTGGTGGGGTTGCTGCTAATAGTGAACTTAGAAGAAGAATTAAAGAAGAAATAACAAATAAAGAAGTTATAATCCCTAAATTTATTTATTGTACTGATAATGCTGCAATGATTGCAGCAGCAGCCTTTTATCAATTAAAAAAAGAAAGTCCAAGTAGCGACTATATAATTAAAGGATTCTCCACTAAACAAATGATTTAGTTTGATACTCAAAATAATTGCAAATTATCTTAAATAAGTGTATGATTAAATCATAATTAAAGGAGGAAATAAAATGTTAAAAATATTATTTAAACCTATTAAATGGATCTTAGGAATAATTCTAGGTATTGTTATTATGATTGCTATTCCAATCGCTTTATTATATAAATCAGTAACTCCTCCAACCACAAGCGAAGTTGAAATAGATTTAGAAGAATACATTTATACAGAAGTTGATCATTTAATTGATCCGGAAAATGAAGATAAAAGTTTTAGTTTAACAATAGATGAAAATACAGTTAATAACCTAATTTATGAACAATTAGTTCTTCAATTTGGCGAATCAGAAAATCCAAACTATTTATATGAAGATGAAAATGTTATGTTTCAAGGAGCATGGGTAGAATTTAGAGAAGATACTGTAAATATTATTGCTGCCGCTCATGCTGATGCCCGGATATTTACGTTCAAAACAAGAGTGTTAATTTCATTTAAAATTATCGAAGATCAAGAAAAACCAGGTGAATTAATACTAAGGCTTGATAAGTTTAAAATTGGTAATTTATCTCTTAGATGGGTATTGAGAGTTGCTCCTAAATTAGCCGAAAGATTTATTGGGCAAGATATCGATAGTTTCATTGAACAAACTATTGGTGATTTTGCAACCTATAACGGTGATAAGTTAGAATTATCAATTAACATATATGGTTTAACTAAACATTTAGAAGAAAACAAAGAACTAGGCGATTTATTAATAGATTTAATATATGGTAATGATTTATTAGAACTAGGCGTTTTTAACGATGATGATGAATATAAATTGGGAGTAAAACTTAATTTAAACAAAGTTAAAGATGATAGCGCAAATTACGTACTACCAGAATCGGAAAAAATTAATACAGAAGAAGAATTTAACAACTTTTTATACAATAAAGCTCTATCTGGAATAATATCATCTAATAACGCAATCCGATTTAACAACCTCGAAATGAATAAAATTATTGATTATATATTTAAACAAAGTAGCGAAGTAGCCGCTGATTATTTAATGAGAACAAAAATCTATCAAGAATATGAAGCAATCATAGGTAATCCATATTTAGAAATAAGTGAAGATTTAGTTATAAATGTTCCGATTGAAATAGGTAAAGACAGTAAATTCTTCAAAACTAAATTTAAGTTATCTGTAGTTTTAAATGTTAGTGGAGATGATTTAATAATTGAATTTAAAAATGGTGCAATAGGACAATTAACTATTGATAACAACAATATTGATGAAATATTATCAGTCGCAGGTCAAGAGGATATAATTGAAAGTAGAATGTTAGTTGAAGATTTCTTCACATCATTTGAAGAAGCAGGAATTGAAATTACTAATATAGAAGTAATAAACAACAAAATATTATTTTATTTTGAAGGTATTAATGTAAATAATATTTTAGATGATATAAAGACATCGATTAATAATCCTGCACTTAATGATAAAGTAGATGAAATAATTGATAAAATTGATAATAGTGAAGAAATAACTGAAGAAGATGTTGAGGAACTTCTAGAGATATTTGAAAACTTTACAGAAGAAGAATTACAAGATATTCAAGATATTATTAACAACTATTTAAACCAATAAAGAAAATAGAGTGTGGAG
>DURF01000083.1 GCA_012837395.1 Acholeplasma sp.
GATAAAGACAGATGAAAATCAAAAGGCTGCAAAAAGACGTGATAAAATTGATTTGTTAATCGCTATTATCTTTTCAATTCCATTACTTTTAACAATGTTTGCCCACTTAAATATCTTTGATGTACCTAGTATTTTAATGAATGGTTACTTTCAGTGGATTATGGCAACGCCAGTATTATTTGTTGCAGGAAGAAGATTTTTTGTTGGAACATATCATTCTATAAAAGCGAAAAACTTAGGAATGGATTCACTTGTTGTAATGGGGACAACATCAGCTTACTTTTATAGTATTTATGAAACAATTGTAAATAATGGTCATAACTTATTTTTTGAAACAACCGCAGTAATTATTACTATGGTTTTAATTGGTAATTATTTTGAAAACAGAATTAAAGAACGTACTAGTTCAACCCTAACGGGTTTACTTAGTCTTGGCTCTAAACAAGCAACCATCTTAAGAGATAATATAGAAGTTTTAGTTAATATCGATGAAGTAAAAGTTGGTGATATTGTAATAGTAAAAGGTTATGATAAAGTTCCAATTGATGGTGTTATTATTGAAGGTAAGACTTATGTTGATGAATCAATGTTAACTGGTGAATCTATGCCAGTTACAAAAGGTATAGGCGATGAAGTAATTGGATCATCAATGAACTTAGTTGAAACAATTAAAATTAAAGTTACTAAAGTAGGAAGTGAAACTGTTTTAGCTAAAATAATTAAAACAGTTGAAGAAACAGCTTTAATTAAACCAAAAGCCCAAAGAATTGCTGATAAAATATCAGGGATATTTGTACCGATTGTTATGATTATAAGTATTAGTGTTCTATTTATATATTTACTTATTTTAAAAGAACCATTTGGTAGTGCCTTAATGCCAGCTGTTGCAGTGCTTGTTGTATCTTGTCCATGTGCGCTAGGGCTTGCAACTCCAACAAGTATTAGTGTTTCAAGTGGGATGGCCTTTAAAAAGGGAATTTTATATAAAGGTGGCGAGTTTTTTGAAACTGCTAATAAGATTACTGCAATTGCCTTTGATAAAACTGGAACATTAACTAATGGAACTCCAGAGGTTACAAATTATTTAGGTGATTCTAAGTATTTAAAATATACAGCCTCATTAGAAAAACATTCTAATCATCCAATCGCTAATGCATTTGATGAATATTATGAAGGAGAATACTTTAATGTTACTAATTATGAAACTTTAATTGGTTATGGCATTAAAGGCGAGATTAACAATGAGCAAGTACATGTAGTTTCAATTAGTTTTTTAAATGAAAATAATATTGAAAATCCCTTTGAAGATTATGAAAACTATTTAAAAGAAGGTAAAACAATCTTCTTTACTGTAATTAATAATAAAGTTGTTAATATGATTGCGATAAGTGATGAGTTAAAAGAAAGTTCATATGAACTAATAAAAAAACTAAAAGAAAGAAATATAACACCGTATATGATTACAGGAGACCAAGAATTAACTGCAAAATATATAGCAAGTAAACTTGGGATAGAAAAAGTATATGCAAAAGTATTACCACATGAAAAAGCTGATATAATTAAAGACATTCAAACAAAAGAAGACTTTGTTGCATTTGTTGGTGATGGTATTAATGATGCTCCTGCTTTAAAAATGGCAAACATCGGGTTTGCCATTGGAACAGGTGCTGATATTGCAATTGA
>DURF01000084.1 GCA_012837395.1 Acholeplasma sp.
TAGAAACATGTGGCAAAACATTATAATTGCACTCTTAGTAGTAGCAATATTAATAATAAGCCTACTTACAAGTGATTGGATGAATATGTCAATTGGAATGTTAGTTCATGAAGGTAGTATACTAGTAGTAATTATTAATGGAATGAGATTATTAAAATATAAATTAAGAAAATAAAGGAGAGATTTTATATGAAAAAAGCAACATTAAGTTTAGAAACATTAACATGTCCATCATGTTTACAAAAGATCAATAATGCTGTAAAAGGATTAGATGGAATTGATAAAGACAGTGTCAATGTAATGTTTAATTCAAGTAAGGTAAAAGTTGATTTTGATGAAACTAAAATATCAGTAGATGATATTGCAAATTCAATTGATAAACTTGGATATGAAGTTAAAAAAGTACAAGTTAAATAATAGATAATAAAAACAGTTCATTATTGAGCTGTTTTTATTATCTATATGAAGCACATTACTTTTAAATAACAAAATAACTATATATAATATATGAAGTATACTTTATATATTAAAGGAGGTTTATATGTCTAAATTAACATCAAAATGTATTTTAAATGTAAAAAGTATTTTAGAAGTATTTGGAGGTAAATGGGTTTTACTTGTAATTGGTGAAATAATGACTGGTAAACACCGATTTAATGAAATTGTAGAATCACTGGGTATTACACCTAGAAAATTATCTGAAGTATTAAAACATCTTGAAAATGAAGGTGTAGTTAATAGAATAGTAAAAGATGAAACACCAGTCTTAATTGAATATCATTTAACTAAAAAAGGATTAGATTTTGAAGAAGTTATTATTGCAATTAGATCTTGGGGTGAAGTATGGGTAAAAGAGGAGGAAGAATTATGAAAGATATGGCTTGTAATATCGAAACAGGTTTATGCAAAACAACTAATGATGAAAATATTCAACCAGAAATAAAAGTAGAGGAGTTTGTTATGGATAAAGATTTAGAATTATTTTATTTTACCGATCCAATTTGTTCAGCATGTTATATATTTGAAGATACTTTAGAAAGTTTTTTAAATAAATATCAACATGAATTTGATTACAGAGTTATCTTAGGAGGACTAGTTCCTGATGAAAATTCATTTAATGATCCAAGAAATGGAATATTTTCATCTAAAGATGTCGCAAAACATTGGTTAGAGTTTTCTGAGCACTTTAATGTACCAATTAATGTATCGATGTGGGAAAACGATCCAATGAAATCATCACTCCCACCATCATATGCCTTTAAAGTCGCAGAACTAGAAGATAAAGCAAAAGCAAATAAATTTTTAAAAAGTTTAAGAATTGCAGTATTTAAAGACGGTTTAAATATTGAAAGAAAAGATCTTATTTTAAAACTTGCTAATGAACATGGCTTAAACGGTAAATATATAGTAGATAATATGGATACTCTAGGAAAGAAACTCTTTTTAGAAGAAATTACTTGGATGCAAAAACTAGGAGTAAGAGGATTTCCAGCATTAGTTATTAGAAACAAAGATCGTTATTTATCAACTGCAGGTATTATAAGTAGTGATACATTAGAAAAGTTTTATGCTAGAGCTAAAACTCTTGCATAACTTATTGTTTAAAATTTAAGATATGATTGAGAATAAATAATTATAAATGGTATAATTCGATTAAGAGTTATACCATTTTTTAATACTTTAAGGGAATTGAATTTATGAAAATTAAAAATGTTGAAGTTTAAATACTAAGAAAAGAGGTAATTGCTATGAACAAAATATATAAATATGTTAGTGCACTTTATTTTAGTTGTGCACTTGTAACTATTTTAATTCTACTAAACTTAAGTAAAAAAGATAAAATAGATCCAATATTTATTTCGAAACTATCAATGATATTATGGGGCGTATATATATTCGCTTCTATAATTTTGTTTATAATTGATTTAATTATTAAAAAAAAGAATAATAAATAAAGTTGGTCATATTAAATCAGAAAAAACTTAATTAATCTATAGTTATGGTTAGTGTAAACCTAGATTATAAAAAGTTTTTGTTTAAATTGGGAAGTTAAATGAAGGAGAAATGTATGAAAAAGAAGTCCAATAGAGCGTTAATATTTTCAATGTTTTTTTATGTAACATCATTATTAACCGTGACTTTAAATCAAATTTTCATTTACAAACAAATTGTTGCAATAAATGAAATTAATTTTTTTAGTATCCTTATAATAACAATTTCATTAAGTTTGTTTCTCATAAATCATTTCGTTTTTATTAGTATAAGGAAAGAAAATATTAATATTAAAGCAATAATAAATATTGCTATAAAGATTGTTTTATATTATTTAACAACTATTATGATTGTGAATGAGTTGGTTCTAAATACACCAACAATCATATTCAGCACATTGTTTTTAATTTTAAAAATAATTGATATAGTAACTCTAGTTATTAATTTTAGGAAGATTAATGTTTTAATATTAAATAATGATGATGAGATTTTAAAGCAAGAAAAAGAATTTAAGGTTAAAGTCCTTAAAAAATCAGAGGATTTCAAATTCTTCCAACTTAATATATTTTTATTATTAATAGCTATTTTTTCAATTTATTTGGTGGATACTTTAATTGACTATAGTAATGAATTTCATATGATTCTATATTGTACAGTGTTACTATCAGCACTAATATTAAGTATTAAATATGTACATAATATATCAAAGATTTCTGATGCAGTAAAATTTTATCATTATTTAAGTTCGGTAATCTCTGTCTTGGCAGTTTCATTGATTCTTTATTTAGATGCTAATCTCCTTATATTTTTATTACTTATTCCATTGGTTCCCATCCTTAAACTTGACATAGATGTAAGAAAAATAATATTAAAAGAACATAAAGAACAATAAAATTACGACTTTTAAAGTATGTAGAGATAGATTTAATTTATTAAATAAGTTTAAAAGAGAAGTAAACTTATCAGTTGATTCACGGTTATAGTATTATCATAACTCGTAGTTATATGTATTGAATCATTTAAATAGTAATTGTGGTGTAATAAATAACAAAGATTTATATGTTGATATTTTATTTTGAAGGAAAAGAAGCTCTCAATGAAAAAAATATTAGGTTATTTTATGGCTTTGTTACTAATAATGTATTATATTTTTGTTTTTATATATTCAATATATGAACTTAGAAACAATAAGGATTTAAATATCTTATTAATAGCATCACTGCCAGTATCTTTTATATTAAGTCCAATTATCGTTAATTTTATTAAACATAATAATAAAGAGAATTAAACTTTTCTTAATAAACTAAAACATAAGAAATCTAAAAAGGAATTATATCATCATCAAAATTGATATAATTCCTTTTTCTTTTATTTTATATACTTTTTCTAAATGTACAAGTTGGGTAGTTAGAACAACTATAAAGTCTTCCTTGCACCCCAGCTCTTAAAATTAACTTGCTGTTACATCTTGGGCATATATTGTCTTCAATTTTTTGTTTCATTTCTTTAATACTTGCAACATGCTCCTTATTTGTAACAGGGGGATTTTCTTTATAATACATTATCACATTATAAAAATTTTCAATTTCTTGAGAAGTAAGAATTGCTTTATTATATGAAGTAAGTTCTTTTCTAAGTAATCTAATATTAACAACTGGTGTTCCAACATTTAAATGTAGTTTTGCTTTTGGAAAAACTATAACCGATTTAAAAATGTTTTTTCTTCCAAGTAATTCACTTAATGCATATATATGAGATTTATTTTGCATAATTGGATTATAAAATTTATTCTTAACTTTACCATACGCTAAAACTTGAGTCCAGTTTCTGCTAGTTTCACTTCCATAAATGCTTCCTGAATAGTTTTTAGTCTCAATTACAAATATTCCGGTTCTTAGTATTACTATATGATCAATTTGACTAGATTTGCCATTATTAACAATAGTAACATCGTTAATAACATACTTTAACCCTTCAACATTATTTCCTAAAGCTCTGCGTACTTGATATTCACCAATCATACCACGGCCTTTTGGTGATCTTAAAAATAAAACACCAATAACAATTAATACAATAATTATAAAAATTAAAAATTCCATTTTTGCTCCTTTTAAATATCTTATTACATCTATTATACAAAATATAATAAATTTCACAAATTTCATAAAAAGTAAAAAGACATCATTCTTCCTAATATATAATAGGAGGAGATAATAATGAAAAAAATTATTACAATATTTTTATTGGTTTTACTAATATCGCTATCTAGTAAAACAGTTAGAGCAGATCACTACCTAAACTTTGAGGATCTAAATATTACTAAGGGTAAGCTAATTGATGATTATACATCTTCAGAGTTAAAGAAGCACTACAAAGAAGTAGATAAAAGAAAGTTTTCAGGTTGGCGCACAAAAACTATTAACAACCGCGTAAAAGCAACCTTCATCACTGAAACAATCTTTTCTTATTATAATGATGGTTATACAGCAATTGATTATCATTATAAGTCAGAAGAATCAGAAACAACCAAATATAGTTTCTCTACAACAGGTAGTATTGGTCTTAAGATGGATAAATCAGCTAAAGGTTTTAAAAATGGTCTTGATGGATCCTTAAAGATGAGTTACTCACAAGATTCTAATAAAACTAAAAAAGAAACTTATGATGTCAAAATGAAAGTAGATCCAGGCACACAAGTTAACCTTTATTATTACGGTGAAGGTAAATTAACTAATGGGGTTGCAGCAAAGTATATCTTTTGGATTAGACTAGATAGAGGCGGCTTTGAAGTCTTTGAGGTTTCAACTAAATATCACAGATTAGAAAAGGTGAGAATATGAAAAAGATTATACCTTATTTATTAATTCCTTTATTATTAACATTATTAATTTTATTAATAATTGATAATAAAGAAGAAATTAATCCTAAAGTTATAACTATTGATACTAATCATTCATATTTATACAATAAATCAAATACAACAATCGATATTAGTTTATATATTAATGACATTGAAAATCCAATTATAGCAGTAGATGCAATCGCATCTAGTGTCATTCGAGACGCTAATAACAAAAAGTTAATTAACTTAGAAATTAAAGAAGTACTATATTCACATAATGAAGTCTATTTAAAAGAAAACTATTACATGTTTATCTTAAGATATGAAATACCTAACTTAAATAATAACTTTTATATAGATGAAGCATACTTAGATCTAACCCTTTCTAATAATACTAGTTATACCTTTAAAATCGGCTCATTTAACATTATATACCTAACTAATGGAACCGAACTTAACTGGCAAACAATTGACTCTAAAAAGGATAATACGAATGATTTATCAATTAATAAAATTGTTATTGAAACTGAAAGTAACATTGGTGAAATATTAGAAGTATATATTGAAAGTGAACCACTAAACTATAGTTATATTAATAACACTTTAATAATTAGTCTAGATAATAGTGACCTATATACAAATAACATACCAGTAGTTATAACAACCTCAGATAAAACTTACTATTTAAATAATCATCAATATGTTAAAGATTATGATTTAATTGAAAAGGCTAAGAATAGTTTTAATATCTATGAACTTAATTAAACTAGAAGATGTAAAAAAGTCATATTTAAATAAAACATTTAACTTAACAATTAATACTAAAGACATTATTTTAATAGTAGGTAGAAACGGATCAGGCAAATCAACCTTAATAAAACTAATAACTAATTATATTAAACCAAGTAGTGGATTAATAAAAAGAAAAAAAGTTAATATTTATTATTTAGAAGAAATAGCTAAACTACCTTTAAACATTAAAGCAAGCGAATATTTAAAAATCATAGTTGATATTAAGAAAACTAATATCAACTATGAATTAAGTTCTTTATTTAATATTCCTTTAAATAAATATATCTATGAACTTTCAAAAGGCAATAAACAAAAACTAGCACTACTACAAACCTTATCATGTGGTAATGGTATTATAATATTAGATGAACCACTAAATGGTCTTGATAGTAATACCATTAATTTGTTAATTAATTATTTAACTAAAGTAAAAGAAACATTAATAATTGTTACACATTATCCAGATGACTATGAAAAGTTAAATGCTAAAGTGATTTATTTATGATTAAAATAATAATTAACCATTTATTAAGTTTTAAAAATAAATTGTTTATTAGCATTTATTTATTAATATTACTAACTATCTTTATAATACCACTACCTTTTAATACAAACATTTATGAAATAAATTTGGATATATATTATTACAAAGTAAATTACAATGAAGTAGTAATAGAACTATTAAAACTAA
>DURF01000085.1 GCA_012837395.1 Acholeplasma sp.
ATTGCAGGTGCTACTAATAGTGGTAAAAGTGTCTCTGTTAACACACTTCTTGCAAGTCTTTTAATTAAAAATACTCCGGATGAATTAAAACTTATTTTAATTGATCCTAAAATGGTTGAACTATCAGCGTATAACGATTTACCACATTTAATAACACCAGTTATTACTGAACCTAAAATGGCTTCACAAGCCTTAAAATGGGTTGTGGAAGAAATGGAAAATCGTTATCGAAGATTTGCTAAAAACAGAAGTAGAGATATTAAATCATTCAATGAAAATGTCGCTTTAAAAAGAATTGATGAAGAAAAAATGCCTTATATTGTAATTATAATTGATGAGTTGGCAGATTTAATGAATGTTGCAGCAAGCGATGTTGAAGTTTCAGTCCAACGTATTACCCAAAAAGCACGTGCTGCTGGAATTCATTTAATGGTTGCAACTCAAAGACCAACAACCGATGTTGTTAAAGGAACTATTAAATCTAATATTCCATCAAGAATTGCCTTTAGAGTTTCCTCATATGTCGATTCAATTACAATTATTGATGGTGCCGGAGCAGAAAAACTACTTGGTAAAGGTGATATGTTATTAAAAGAAACAGATCGTTTAATAAGACTTCAAGGTGCATATATTCCTGATGATGAAATTTATGCATTAACTGATTATATTAGAACTCAAGGAGAACCTAATTACTTATTAAGACATGAAGATTTAAATCGTCAAATTAATGATAGAACATCAGAAATTGATGAAATGTTCCATGAAATTGCTTATTTTGTTGTAACTGAAAATGTCGCATCTATTAATAGAATTACTAACGAATTTAGTATTGGATTTAATAGAGCCCAATCAATTGTTAAAACATTAGAAGATTTCGGAATTGTTTCAGGACAAGAAGGAACTAAACCTAGAGAGGTTTTAGTTTCATTAACCGAATTAGAAAGTATCTTAAACTCATAAAATGAAAACAAGAAAATTATATTTTAAAATATCATTAATACTAATTATGGCAATAGGAGTTACAATAATAAACCAAAGCAATTATACAAACTTTGTTAATAAAAACAATGTTTTATTAATATATGGTTTACTTCTTAGTTCTTTTATTGCGCTCTTTTTTATAAAAGATAAAGCGAAACTAAGAAACGAAATAATTGATTTTTTAACTTTCATAATTAATACATTTGTATTTTTATTAACAATAACAACATTTTTTATTATGCCAGCTAGAGTAGATGGTAAATCGATGTTACCTACATATGAAGATGGTGACCGTGTCTTTGTTAATATGTATAATATAAAAATAGAAAGAGATAATGTTGTTGTCTATAAACTGGATAATGAACTAATAATTAAAAGAGTAGTTGCTGTTAAAGGCGATATTATATCAATTGAAAAAGTAGAAAATGAAAATGAATACTATTTGAAAATAAATGATGAAATATATTTAAATGAATATGATCAACATTATATAATGAAAGCTAATAATAAATTATATCAACAAATAGTTGATAATGATAATAACGAATTAATATTAGAAGAAGGCCAATTTATTTTATTAGGTGATAATGCATTAAACTCTAGTGATAGTAGAAATTCAGGTATTTCAACATTTGATAAAATGGTAGGAAAGGTTATGGGTGGTCTTTTTGGATAAAAACAATAAATTCAAGCAAATAAACTGGTATCCAGGCCATATGTTTAAATCATTTAAAGAAAT
>DURF01000086.1 GCA_012837395.1 Acholeplasma sp.
AAATTTAAAATACTCATCTTTAGTTTTTAAAATAAGTGTTAATGCTCCTGGCCAAAAAGCTTTAGCAAGTTTTAAAACATTATTATCAATAACTGCAAAGCTTTCTATTTGTTCTATAGACGAACAAAGAACAGGAAGTTGTTTATCAAAACTTCTACCTTTAATTTCATAAATTTTATTAATATTATCTAAATCGTATAACGATGCTCCGATACCATAAACTGTATCTGTTGGAAAAATTATTATTTTGTTCATTCTATATGCTTCTTTCTTACTTAAAGATAAATGTATATCTATCTTTATTACTTAAATCTTGTTCTTGCTTTATTTTAACATTACTTAAATTATCATTAATAATTAGTCTCAACTTATCTTTTTGATCATAGCCATGTTCAAATGCAATTATGGCTTTATCATTTAAATAATTATTAACATGGCTTAATATTGCTTTATAAGAGTCTAGACCTTCAATTCCGCTAAATAAAGCGTTATTAGGTTCACTTAACACTTTATCTTCAACCTCTTGATTAAGAGGTATATATGGCGGATTACTAATGATACAATCAAATTTATCATTAATACCATTAAACCAGTCGCTATTAATAGTTTTAATATCTAAGTTATATCTTCTAACATTTTTTCTAGCAACCTTTAATGCTTTTTTACTAACGTCGGATATAGTTACTTTAGCATTTTTTAATTCTAATTTTAAAGTAATACCGATTACTCCACTCCCGGTTGCTAAATCTAAAATATTAATATTTTCCTTATCCGGAAAATATTCTTTTATATAATTAATCGTTCGAAAAACTAACTCTTCCGTTTCAACTCTTGGTACAAGCGTATAATTATTTACATAAAACTTATAATTATAGAAATAACTTTCACCGATTATATATTGAACTGGAACTTTGTTTATTAAATATTCATCTACATTTTTTAAATATTTTTTAATAAACTTTGTTTCTAACTCAACATCTTCATTTAAATAATAATCAGATTTAGTAATGTTTAAAAGTTCAAGCAAAAGCCAAAAAACTGCATCTTGTTCAATTGCAGTTTTCGCTTGACCTTGCGCTTTTAAAAGCGTTTCTTTTAATGTCATATTATTCTTTGTTTCCTTGAAGTAGTAATGTTTGATAATGATTAATAAGTGGCTCAATAATTAAACTCAATTTCCCATCCATAATCGCATCTAACCTTTGAAGAGTTAAACCTATTCTATGGTCAGTTACTCTATTTTGTGGATAATTATAAGTTCTTACCTTTTCACTTCTATCTCCACGTCCTACTAATGAATGTCTTTTTTCTGCTTCTTGTTCTTCTTTTTCCTTTAACATTTCATCAAAAATTCTTGTTTTTAAAATTTTAAATGCTGTATCTTTATTTTCATGTTGGCTTTTACCAAGTTGGGATTGAACACTTAAACCAGTTGGTAAATAAGTTAGTCTAACAGCTGAGTTGGTTGTATTTACAGATTGGCCTCCTGGACCACTTGATGCAAACGTATCAACTCTAATATCATTCCAACTAATATCAAGCTCAATTTCATCTGCTTCAGGCATAACAAGAACTGTTGCAGTTGAAGTATGAATTCTTCCTTGTGATTCTGTTTCTGGAACTCTTTGAACACGATGAGTACCTGATTCATATTTTAAAAACGAATACGCTTTTTTTCCTGAAACCATAAACTCGATTGAAGTATAGCCGCCCATTGTACTTGGACTTGCATTGAGGACTTCAATTTTCCATCCCATTATTTCGGCATATTTAGAATACATTCTAAATAAATCACCAGCAAAAATATTACCTTCGTCTCCGCCGGCAGCACCTTTAATTTCAAACATTACGTTTTTATGATCATTAGGATCTTTTGGTAATAGTAATATTTTTAATTCTTCTTCTAAAGATTCTAGACTTTCTTTAATTGCTTTATTTTCTTCTTTCGCAATCTCTAAGAGTTCTCCGTCTTCTTCAACTTCAATTAACTCTTCTAAATCTTTTGATTCTTCTCTTAACTTTTTATATTTTCTAAACACTTCAACTGTTTCTTCTAGTTGTCCGGATTCCTTTAAAAGTGAAGTCATTTCTTTAACTTCTAAATTTCCGGCTATTAACTTCTTTTGAATGTCTAAATACGTTTTTTCTATTAGTTTTAATCTTTCAAACATCTAAATCACCTTACTTATTTTACCATATATATATAATTTATACTATTTTTTTAATGTATAATGTTTGTATTTTTTTATAAATAAGATTATAATTAAAAGCAGAAGGAGTGATTTTATAATGGA
>DURF01000087.1 GCA_012837395.1 Acholeplasma sp.
AAAGTATAAATGTTATTTTTAATTTTAATGATACGGTGGAGCACTACTAAATCGTTATATTTTGCAATAATGACATCATGTTTTTTATAATTTGTTGGTTTTTCTAAAGTAACAATCGTCTTCTCATGTTTAAAAAAGGGTAACATTGAGTTTCCTTTAACTTTGAACTCAACTGTTCTTCCTTCTTTTAGTAGTTCATCAATTGATTGTAAAAATAATAAGTTATCTACTTTAATTTGTTTCATCTAGGATCTTTTTTACTTTTAGTGTTTCAATAAACTTTTTAACATCTCTTAGAGCTATTTCTTCGCTTATTTCAAATTCGTTAGTTAGTTCTTTTACTAAAGTATCAATATTGGTTTCTTTTAACATTAAATCAAACAGGAAAGCTCCTGTTTCATTTAATCTAATAAGACCACTAAAATTAATTGCTGCTTGTCCTACAGTTACAACAATCCATTCATTATTAACTTGTCTTAAAATATATCCATCTTTAATTTTCATTTTTATCACCTTTAAATAATTTATTATATACAGTTCGAACTGCATCATAAGAGATGTTTGCTTTTAGTTTGTAGATTGGGATATTGTTTGCAATAAAGTTAATTATACTTAATATACTATCCCAAAACTCTTCTTTTTCTGGTCTTAAAATATTTTTAATAATTAATGGTACAATTAAGTTTTTATCTAACATTGATATTTCATTAGTTTTACTTTGTTCGAGAAAAATGATTGCTTTTAATGGTTTATTTATATTATTGTTTTTCTTATCTTCACCACTAAATGGTGAACCAAAAACAACTATTTCATTATTAATTACTTTTAATAATGGTTTATCATCATTAATATATTTAACTTCATCTAAATAATGTTCATGCCATAGCCTTGCATGGGTTGATTTTCCGGTTCCACTTGGTGCTGAAAAGATCACTGCACAATCATTAACTTCAATTGCAGAGCCGTGGAGAGGTAGAAAATCATATAAAAAACTTATTTCTAAAAATAACATTCCCATATAAATATATTCAGCATGAGCTAAACTTTCTTCTCTAAAATGATTAGGATCTATATATATTAATACTTCTTTGTACAATTCATCATAATAAACCATTGATTTAATGTTATTATCTTTATTTTTTGAAAGTATTTTAGTATGTTTAACTTCATTTAAGTTACTTTGATAAATAACTTTTATTATATGATCTACTTGAACATTTGGTTTAAGATAATTTTTTAGATTATTTTTAAAAAATAAATCGTATTTATAATCCAAACCAATATTTATACCCGCTATTTGACATTTAACCATTTAATCACCTTTTATAATTACTATTATAATTTTAACACATATTAAGAAAAAAGATACAAAATCCTCAAATTGAAGATTTTGTATCTTGTTCAAATTTATTATGTATTAAATTAAATGTTATTGCACCTAGTGCATTACCTAATAACATTCCAATTAAATATATAAATATTTTAAAAGAAAATTTCTTTGCTAAAACTAAATACGCAAAGTTTGCAATACTATGTTCAAATCCGGCTAATAAAAATATAACGACTGATAAAATGACTATTAATACTCTTATTATTTTATCATCTATTTTTTTATATCCATCGACTGCTGTAAACATTAAAATACCACAAAAGAATGCTAGTATTAAAGTTTCATGCCATAGTTTATTATTAAACTTAAGTTCAACTTGTTCAAGTGCTATATCAGTTATATTAGTACCATTTGCGATTAAGATTAATCCTCCTGTAACAGCAATCCCAATTATATTACCTAATAATGTTTGAAGGATCATTTTTAATGAACCTTCTTTATAAGGTAATAAATAGCCGATTTTACCTGTATAAAGATAATAATCTCTACCAACAATTATTAATAGCGCAAAACTAAATAATAGCCCACCAATTAGTTTACTACCAGTAGCATTTAACGTAAATAAATACACTACCGCAACAAACGTCACATAAACGCCTGACATAATAGCTTTACTAAAAATATTTTCTTTTTTCACTTACTCACTTTTCCTTTTTAAACCCATATATTTTACCTACTAAATTATTTACTAATTTAATTGGTAATAGTCTTTTTATAAAAAGAAGTAATTTATACTCGTTGCCAATTGTTTTTTGTAATGGCATCCGCTTCTTCTTTATTACTTTGTATATTTGTTTGGATGCGTATCTAACTGTCATACCTTTTTGTTCGTCTTTTTCCATTACTGCAATCGATTTTGAAACTCTTGTTTTATAGGCATCTAGTTCTTCAATATTTTTTTCGCGATTTTTTGTAAAGTTTGTTTTGATATCACCAGGCAATATTGTACAAACTCTTACTCCATAAGGAGAAACTTCATTGTCTAATGCTTCACCAAAAGTTTTTAAAGCAGCTTTAGAACTGCTATAAAAAGCTTGAAAAGGAATTGCAAATTCACTTGCTACTGATCCAACATTAATTATTTTACCATAGTTTTGTTGCCTTAGGTAGGGTAGAATTGCTTTTATCGTAATAAAAGCGCCAACAAAATTAACATTGAAAATATTTTTCACATCTTTTGTGTTTGTCCCTTCAATACTACCAGATATTCCCATACCAGCATTGTTAACTAAGATGTCTATTCTTCCTTCTTTTTCATAAATATCTTTAATGATTGCTTGTATTTTTTCTTCATCAGTTATATCACCAGGCATATGGGTTACTCCTGGTATTTCTACACTTGATCTTGAAATACCATAGACAATATAGTCTTTCTCATTTAAAAATGTTGCTAGATCATAGCCGATTCCTGATGAAACTCCGGTAATAACAACAACTTGTTTCATTTTACCAACTCTTCCTCACTTGGTAGTTTAGTTAAAACAGCAACGATTGTATCCATTGCTTGGTCTAATAATTCTTCGGTGTGGGTTGCCATATAGCTTGTTCTAATTAAACATTCACCATGTTTAGTTGCTGGTGGAATAACTGGGTTTACATAAACTCCGTTTTGAAATAAAACGTTACAAGCAACCATTGTTCTTACTGGAGTGTATGTATAAATAGGTACAATTGGTGTAATTGATTCTCTAATCTCAAGTCCTCGTTTTAACAAGCCCTGTCTTACATAATTACCTAAATCATGAAGTCTTTTAACACGCTCAGGTTCTCTTTTTAAAATCTTTAAGGCTGCAAGTGCTGCCGCTGTATTTGAAGGCGGAATTGCGGCATTAAAGATATATGGTCTTGAGTGATGTCTTATATATTCAATTACATCATGTTTGCCGGCAATATAACCACCACTGCTTGCTAGTGATTTTGAAAAA
>DURF01000010.1 GCA_012837395.1 Acholeplasma sp.
GATTATATGAATAAATATGATGAAAATTTAAAAAAGATTTATAATGATATTATAAATGATCAAGAAAACATCGATTATACTAATAAAGGTTGGCAACCTTTATATAACGTAACAAGTAAATCTAAAATATTAATCATTGGTCAAGCACCAGGAATCAAAGCTCAAACTAAAAATAAAACTTGGGATGATAAAAGTGGTGATAAATTAAGAACTTGGTTAGGAGTAAATAGAATTGAGTTTTTTAACCCTGATATTTTTGGAATGCTTCCGATGGATTTTTATTATCCTGGTAAAGGAAAAACTGGTGATCTTCCGCCAAGAATAGAATTTGCTCAAAAATGGCATCCAAAAATAATTTCTAATTTACCTAATTTAAAGTTAATTGTATTAATTGGAAATTATTCTCAAAAATATTATTTGGGTGATAAATACAAAAGAACTTTAACAGAGACTGTTAAAAGTTTTAAAGAATTTATTCCTAACTTTTTTCCACTACCACACCCATCACCACTAAACTTTAGATGGTTTAATAATAACTTGTGGTTTGAACTTGAAGCACTACCTAAATTTAAAAAATTAATTAATGCTATCATAAAAGAAAACGCCTAATAAAGGCGTTTTTATTTTAAATCATTACAGCCATCGCTACTAAATATAACATAAATAAAATTGCTGAACCATATATAATTGGATGAACTTTCTTTGCTTCACCACGTGTAATTTTAACAATTGTATAAGTAATAAAACCAAATGCTATCCCATCAGCAATTGATCCGGTAATAACCATAAATACAATAGTTACAAAGGCTGGGATTGCCTCTGTTAAATCTTGCCAGTTAATATCTTTTAATTGTTGAGCCATTAAAACTCCAACCAATAATAATGCACCAACTGTAACAGCTGAGTGTGTAAAGACATTAAAGATTGGGAAAAGTGCGATTGATACTAAAAATAATAACCCTACTATAATATTAGAAAAACCAGTTCTAGCTCCCGCTTCAACTCCAGTTGCTGATTCAACATACGAAGTAATTTCTGGTGTACCAAGGGTTGATGATATTAAAGTACCAACAGCATCAACAGTCATTGCTTGATCGATTTTAGGAATATTACCATCTTCATCTTCAAGTCCTGCTGCTCTAGATACAGCAACTAGTGTTCCTGTTGTATCAAAGATATCAACAAATAGTAATGCATAAATTAAGACAAGAGCGGTAAGGAAGCCTTGTGATGTAAAGACAGTTTTTAAACCTTCAAAGAAACCAACAAATGCAACATCTTTAATTTCAGCTAGTGGTGAATAATCAAACTCACCTAAATTAGGCATATTAGCAACCCCTGCATAATGAAGAATTAAACCTAGAGCTGCGGTTGCAAGTATTGAGATAATAAATGAAAATCTTGAAATTTTGTGTTTTAAATTGTGAACAACAATAATAACAACAATACTAAAACATGCTAGTAAAACGGTTGGGTTTGCAAAACTACCTAGTTTTAATGAAAATGAACCAACATATTCACCACCCACGATAACTGGTTCAATTGAGAAAAGTCCAGTTAATCTTAGTCCAACAAGGGCAATAAAAAAGCCAATTCCTGCCCCAATCGCAGATTTTAAACTATTAGGTATCGCATCTACTAATGTTCTTCTTAATCCTGAGAGTGAAATTATTAAGAATAATAACCCTCCAATAAAACTAAGTGCTAGTGCTTCTTGCCATGTATATCCATGAACACCAACAATAGTTCCAATAAAGAAAGCATTAACTCCCATTCCTGGCGCTAGTGCAATCGGCAAATTAGCTAAGAAAGCCATTAAGAAGGTTGCTAGAAACGCACCTACTGCGGTTG
The DNA here is from genome assembly GCA_012837395.1 of Acholeplasma sp. GTDB lineage: Bacteria > Bacillota_I > Bacilli_A > Acholeplasmatales > Acholeplasmataceae > Haploplasma. Next base: position 1,852 of record DURF01000010.1, read on the forward strand.
CGAAAAATACTCCTCCATATGGAATTCCTCCTGAAATTCCATCAAATCTACCAGATGCTATCCCTGGGTTAACAACTAAGATGTATGACATTGCTAAGAATGTTACTAATCCACCTAGTGACTCTTTGCGAAAGTTAGTTTCGCGTTCTTCGAACTTAAAAAAACTTCGAATTTTTGTAAGCATTGTATATCTCCTTTTTATTTTTTTATTCAACAAAAAGTAAAAAAGCCTAGGAATTCATATATCCCTAGACTTAGATTGCAAGCATAAAAAAACTGCAATCGTAGTCACACATTTTACGGTTGTGTGGTAGAGACTCAGCCACCATATTAGGCCGGATATACGATTCGTTGAACTAACTTCATTATAACAAATAATTTTAATTAATTAAAGTCTTTGTAAACACTTACATATTATCAATTGTAAAAAACTTGTAAATTAGTGTTACTTTTTAAAATAATTCATCTTTAATTTATATATAACATTTAAATTTAAATCTTCAGCCATTTTATAACTTTCTAAAATCGCAAAGTCATTTAACGCTGCTACATTATGAGCATCACTAGATATAATAACTTTAGCACCTTCCTCAGCAACCATTTCAAAAAATTTAACTCGTGGATATTTAATATTGCTAAATTCAGTTACCTTTCCTTCTAAAACAGCTCTTCTTATTCCGTTTGCATTTAATTCAAGCGGAATATCTAACTTCTTAGCAAGCTTAATAACTGGTCTTAGTGCTTCATACATTTCATCGGTTGGATTATCAATGTTAAAAAAACATAGATCTGGGTGGCATAACATATTAAAATAGCCGGTTTTTAAAGCCTCAATTACAGTATCACGATAAATTATAATTTCTTCTAAAGTATTAAATTTAAAAGTACTTATATATTTATTATCTTTATATATATAATGTTGGCCTAATATTAAATAATCTAAATCATTTAAATAGTGTTCATAAACTTTAGTATGATTAAAATACTCAATTTCTAAACCTTTATAAAATTTTATATTATTAAGACTTGCAAACTTTTTAGCTTCATCTAATAATTTAAAATATTTTTGATAATCTTTTTCATGTAATCTTGAATTTTTATTTCTTAAATTGGCCATAGGTGCATGCTCAGAAATACCTAATTCTTTAAAATTATGTTTGATTGCTTCTTTTACATAATCGATTGGTCTACCACCTGCATGTCCACATAATATTGTATGTGAATGATAACTATTTATATGTTTTTTAATCATTAAATCAAACTCCTAAACTAATACTCTTAGTCCATTTTATCATAACTTAAGAAAAAATCCCTTAATAGGGATTTTAATCTTAAAGTTCAACAACTTCTATTTCTTCAATTATTTTATTTTCATCAACTTTTTCATTAATTAAATCTAAGTAAAATGCTGTTTCTGCAGCAGTCATATATGGAACTAAGAAAAAGAATCCAAAACCTAATGTAAATACTGAAAGTATTATCCAGCCAATAAATGAAAACTGTAAACAAAACAAACGCCATTTATTACCAACCATTAAATGTTCACTTTGTTTCATTGCTTCATATCCATCTAATTCCGGATTATCAGCTAAAATATATTTTGTCATTGAATAAGCATATGATTTAATAATTCCTGGAATTATTAACAATAATGACCATAAAAAGACAAATACAAATGTTAAAACTGCCGCTACTAATGTATTAACATAACTGGTTGCGAATGGTTGAAACATAGTTTCTAGTTTAGGATCTTCCCCACGAAATGCTCTTAAGTATACTAAACTATGACCTACCATCATTGCACCAACTACAAAAAGCACTATAAACGATGATGCTCCTGTTGCTAATACAAATACTAATGAAATTAAGAAAAACATCCAATAATTTCTTTTTTTAAGCATTTCCCACGCTTGGTTTCTAAAATCTTTAGCTCTCATATTTTTTTACCTCTTTAAGTTTGTTATAAACTTCTCTTGCCAACATAACTTCTTCATCAGTTGGGATTACAAATACTTTTACTTTAGAATTTTTAGTTGCGATATTTCCAGTAACACCTCTTGTGTTATTTAATTTATCATCTAGTTCAACGCCTAAAACTTTTACATAATCAATAATCATTTTACGAACTTCACCAGAGTTTTCACCAATTCCAGCTGTGAAAACAATAGCATCTAATCCTCTTAATCTAATATAATAACTTCCAATATAGTCTGCAATTCTTTTTGCCTGTAAGATCATTGCTAATTGTGCACGTCTATTTCCTTCTTCTGCTGCTTTTGCAATATCTCTTGAATCATTCGATACCCCAGAAACTCCTAGATAACCAGATTCTTTGTTTAAGATATTTAATAACTCTTGAAGTGATTTACCTTCTCTTTCTTGAATTAATGATAACATTGATGGATCAATGTTTCCTGTTCTTGTTCCCATTGGTACACCTTCAAGTGGTGTAAGTCCCATTGATGTATCAACACTCTTACCAGCATCAATTGCTGTAATGGAAACTCCATTACCAATATGACAAACAATCAATTTAGCATTTTCGTTATTTAACATTTTGTTTGCTACTTGTGATACATATTGGTGTGATGTTCCATGAAATCCATATTTTCTAATCCCATATTTTGTATACCATTCATATGGTGTAGCATATAAAAATGCGTCTTCCTCCATTGTTTGATGAAATGTTGTATCAAAAATTGCTAATTGTAAAACATTTGGTAAAGCTTTTCTAAAAGCTCTAATACCAATCACATGTGCGGCATTATGTAACGGTGCAAGTGGTATTAAACTTTCAATATCAGCAACTACTTTATCATCGATAATTGCTGCTTCTTTAAAGATCTCACCACCTTGAACTATACGGTGACCAACACCCTTGATATCTTCAAGTGATTTAATAATATTTAGTTTAATTAGACCTTCTAATAATAAATCTACAGCAACACCATGATTTTTAATTGGTTGTTTTAACTCTTGTTTTTGATCATTAAATTTAATTGTAAAAACTGCATCATCTAATCCAATTCTTTCAAAAACACCTGATGTAATAACATCTTCACTTGGCATTTGTAGTAATTGAAACTTAAGTGATGAACTTCCTGCATTAATTGCCATTATTTTCATTTATAAATTCCCCGCTTTCATTATATGAGTATTTATTCACATTGTTATTTTAATATAAAAAGTTGTAAAAAGCAATAAATTGTAAAATTGTTCCTATTGCTGTAAAGATATGCCATATAAAATGGAAGTACTTAATCTTTGGAAATGCATAAAATATTACACCTAAAGAATATGCTATCCCTCCAAATAACACATAGTAAAATGCTGCTTTACTATATTCTAGTAAAACACCGACAAATACTAATGCACTCCATCCCATGGCCAAATATAGAAAGACATGAAGTCTTGCAAATTTTTTAATCCAAACTGATTTAAACACTATTCCAACGATAATTAATAGCCATTGGACTGTAAAAAGGACTAATCCTTTTTCCATCCCTGCAATATTAAAAAGTGGTTCTCTTAAATCTGGTAATAATAACAATGGTGGCGCAAACGATCCACCTATCAATATATAAATAGATAAATGATCAAGTCTTTTGAAAACTCTTTTAGATTTTGACCCATTTGGCATCGCATGATATATTGTACTCATCGTATATAATATAATTATTGACAATCCAAATATAATTGCACCCAAGTATTCTCTTCCAGTTTCACTTTTAATAATTAATAGTATTAATGCTGTCACACCAAATAATGCCATTATGCCGTGTGATATAGCATTAGCTATTTCTTCACCTAAAGTTTGTTCTTTTGTATTTTTCATATTATCACTTATAATTTTTTAAAAAATCTTTTCCTTTCAATTCGTTTGGTTCTTCAAGTTCTAATTCTTTAAAATCGTTTTGTCGCATCGCTTCAAACAATACAATCGCAACACTATTAGATAAGTTTAGACTTCTAACATCTTTAGTTGTTGGAATTCTAAAGCAATTTTCAATATTATTAGCTAATAATGTTCTATCTATTCCATATGATTCACTACCAAAGATAACATAGACCTTTTCATTTGTTTTAAATTCAATGTCAGAATAAACTTTGTTTGCATATCTAGTTAGATAATAATATTTACCTTTATTTTTATTTTGGAAATCTTCAAAACTTTCATGTATTTCATAATTTATCTTATCATAATAATCAACTGCACTTCTTCTAAGTTTACGATCATCAATTTCAAAACCCATTGGTTTAATTAAATGAAGTTTCATATTTAATGAAACACAAGTCCTCATTATGTTACCAGTGTTTTGTGGGATTTCCGGATTAAATAAAACTATTTCAATATTAGACATTGTTATTACCGTTTTTAGAACGATATTTTTCAATTAATGACCTTTTTAAATCCCATAAGTCTTGTGATAAATCAACATAAAACAAATGTGGGCTTTCAAGTCTTTTAACCTCTGGCCATAGAGTTTTCATTTGTTTTTGATGATAATCTCTAATCTCATCTAAAGTCGGTTTTTTATATACAAGTTTTCCTTTTACAAAAATAGGTTCTAATAATTTTCTTGCTTTAAAGTTTCTAATTGTTTTTCTTTTGTAAATATGTTCCGGATGGAAAAGCACATATGGTTTATCTTCATCAATTACTTCATCATGAAGTGCCATTAAATCAGCTATCGCCATATTATTTTCATCATAGAAGCGATAAAGTTGTTTAAATCCTGGGGTAGTTGTTTTCGCAATGTTTTCACTAAGTTTAATCTTAGGCGTTAAAACCCCATCTTCAGTTGCTGCTGATAATTTAAAAACTCCACCAAATACTGCTTCTGATCTTGCGGTTACTAATCTTTCACCGACCCCAAAAGAATCAATTTGTGCGCCTTGATGAATTAATTCTTTTATTAAATATTCATCAAGTGAGTTAGAAACAGTAATTTTAGTGCGATGCATACCAGCATCATCTAACATCTTTCGGGCTTGTTTGGTAAGATAAGCTAAATCACCACTGTCTATTCTAATTCCTCTAACATACTCACCCATAGGTGCTAAGAATTCTTTTTCTAACTTAATAGCATTAGGTATACCTTGTTTTAAAGTATCATATGTATCAACTAATAATATAGTACTTTTAGGAAATGTTTTTGCGTATGATAAAAATGCATCATATTCAGTTTTATAACTTTGTACATAACTATGAGCCATTGTTCCAAGCGCTGGAATACCATATGCATATTCTGCATATGTGTTTGATGTTCCTGCAACTCCGGCAATATATGCAGCTCTAGCTCCATAAATTGATGCGTCATAACCATGAGCACGTCTGGCACCAAACTCCATAACCATTCTACCATCAGCTTGAGTTACTATTCTTGATGCTTTAGTAGCGATTAATGATTGATGATTAATTGTTAATAAAATCATCGTCTCTATCAATTGACATTCAATAATAGGGCCCTTAACAACCATAATTGGTTCTTGTGGGAAAATTGGTGTTCCCTCAACTACAGAATATAAATCAGAAGTAAATTTAAAATTTCTTAAGTAATCTAAAAACTCTTCACTAAAAACATTTTTATTTCTTAATAAATTTATCTCGTTTTCATCAAAAGATAAATTTTTAATATAATCAATTACTTGTTCCAAACCAGCC
>DURF01000088.1 GCA_012837395.1 Acholeplasma sp.
TAATTGATGATATTCAAATCCTTGCTGGAGCACAAAGAACACAAATGGAGTTCTTTAAATTATTTGATTTATTATACCAACAAAACAAACAAATTATTATTACAAGTGATAAACCAGCTAGTGAGTTGAAAGATATAATGAGTCGCTTAACAACGCGGTTTGAAGTAGGTTTATCAGTAGATATTCAAGTACCTGACCAAGAATTAAGAATTGAAATTTTAAAAAGAAAACTCTTAAGTGAATCATCAGAAATTCATGATATTGATCCAGAAGTTTTAGAGTTTATCGCTGCTTCATTTGTAACAAATATTCGTGAATTAGAAGGAGCTTTAAAACGTGTTTTATTTTATGCATTAGCTAACAACGTTGAGCTTAATTTAGATGTTACAAAAGAAGCTTTAGAACCATTACTTAGAACTAAAAAACACAGTAACTCTTTAAACGAAAATAATTATGATAAAATCCAAAGTGTTGTTAGTGATTTTTATGGAATATCAGTAGATGATTTAATCGGAAAAAGCCGTAAATCAAAATATGTTCTTCCAAGACATATCGCAATGTATTTAATAAAAAATAATTATAATATTCCTTATGCTACTATTGGTAATTTATTTGGAGGAAGAGATCATTCAACTGTTTTAACAGCTTGTGAGAAAATTGAAAACGAATTAAAATTAGATCAATCGTTAAAAGTTGCTATAAATACAATTAACAAAAAGATTAACCACAATTAATCCACATAGTTTTGTTTATTAATTGTGGATTAAATATGTTATAATAATATGTAGATTAAGCCGTTAAAGTGACTTATCCACATATCCACACTGACTAATGATAATAACAATATATTTAATATAATAAAATAAAGGAGTTTAAAATGAATTTTTCAATCAATCGAGATCTATTATTAGATAACTTATTAGTGATGCAAAGAGGTCTTCCTCTAAGAACATCTCTACCTATATTAACAACAATTAAATTTGATGTTAAAGAAGATCATATTATTTTAACTTCAAGTAATACCGATATTGCAATACAAGTTTTAATTGAAGATGAAGATATATCAATTGGTAAAACCGGTGTTTTAACAATACCGGGTAAATTTTTAATTGATATTATAAGAAAATCTACTTCTAACCGTATTGAATTTACATTAATTGAAGATCGTATTGTTGTAGTTAAATCTGATCGTTCAGAATTTAAATTAAGATTAATGGATGCTACAGATTATCCAGATATTGATTTTTTATCAAATGATCGTGAACCACTAACAATTGATTCAGAACTATTAAAAACTATTATTAAAGAAACTAGTTATGCAGCATCAACTAGTGAAAAAAGACCGATCTTAACAGGAGTTAACTTAAAATATAATGATAACAATTTACTTGTTGTAGCTACAAATAGTTATCGGTTAAGTCAAAAAGAAGTTAAATTAAGATCTAAAGCAACTGACTTTGATATAGTTATACCAAGTAAAAACTTAGATGAATTATCTAAAATCTTAGATAATAACTCAACAGATATTTTAATGTATGTAAGTCATAATAAAGTATTATTTAAAATTGATAATATTTTATTCCAAAGTAGTTTATTAGAAGGAACTTATCCAAATACATCAAGAATTATTCCAACTGAATTTCCTGTTGTAATATCTTTTAATAAAGATGAATTATTACTAGCAGTTGAAAGAGTATCATTATTATCACCAAAAGATCGTGATACAAATTATAATATTATAAAATTAAGATTAAATAACGATCACTCAGTTGAATTATTATCAACTAATAAAGAAATTGGTGATGCTAACGAAGTTATTCTACCTAGTGGTGATGTAGTTGGGACAATAATTAATATTGCATTTAGTTCTAGACACTTATTAGATGCTCTTCGTTCATTTAATTCAAATGAAGTAGTTATTAACTTTGCAGGTGAAGTTAGACCATTTGTTTTAAAAAGTACACAAGATGACTCATTATTACATTTAATCTTACCAGTTAGAATCGATTAAAGCTTAAACCACATGAAAATGTGGTTTTTCTTTTGTTTAATGAATTTATATAAAAATAATGAGACTTTATACGTAAATATAAAAAAAACCTTTAAAATATACGTTTAAATGTAAATAATTAATTAAATAATTTAATATTTAATAAATATAAGTTATAATAAATACACTTAAATACGAAATACATGTTGATATAAAACAAAAAAGTAGGTATTGATATGAATTATAACTTTCTTTCCATTTTTAGTTTTTTAACAGTTAACACTAATCAACAAATAATTAGGTTAATAATAAATATTATAATAATATTGTTTGCTATATTATTAAGTGGTTTCTTTGAGAGAAACAAATTAAAAGATAATATTATTCAAGGCATAATCCTTGGTTTACTAACTGGTATAATAATTAATATTCCAGTTATGTTAAATAATGGTTCATATTATGACGCAAAAACAATTCTTTACACACTAACTGGTTACTTCTTTGGACCAATGACAACCGTAATAACGGTCATTGTAGGTGTTATTGTTAGATTAATAGTACCGGAACCAGGAAGTTCATTAGTAAGTGTTTTAACAATACTTAATTCAGCTTTGGTTGCTTATGTGATGTCGATACTGTTTAAAAAATCAAAAATTAAAATAAAAAAAGCATTTAAATACTTAATGAGTGTATA
>DURF01000089.1 GCA_012837395.1 Acholeplasma sp.
AATAATTCTTCAGTAGTTGTTACTTTGTTGTTAGTTGATACTTTAATTTCGTTTGCTGCAATGCCAATAAAGTCATCTTTAGTAATTTTTTTGTTTGTTCTGCGGTTAAGATAATATTTGAGTTATTTGGTAAAATTAAAATGTTTTCGGCATTTAACTCATCAATTGCATTAACAAAGTCTTCTGCAGATGGATTCATTGTTTGTCCACCTTCGATTACCTTATCTACACCTAGTTCTAAAAAGGCATCTCTAATTCCTTTACCTGAAGCAACCGCTAAAATTGCATATTTAGAAACTTCTTTTGATTTTTTAGGTTGAGCTTCAACTTCATCATTCATAATTGAAGTATGTTGATTTCTCATATTATCTACTTTAATTGTTTGCAAATCACCGTACTTTTGAGCAAGCGTTAAGGCAACACCTGGTTGATTTGTATGTACGTGCACTTTTAATAAGTCTTCATCTTGTACAACAACTAAAGAATCACCCATTTGTGATAATGGTTCTCTAATTTCTAATTCAATATCTCTTTCACTATCAAATAGTTTAACAATAAACTCTGTACAATATCCAAATTTAATATCTACATCACCTAATTGGTGTGCACCAATATGGTCATGTATGACTAATTCTTCTGGTTGTGGTTGGTCTTCAGTTAATTCGCGACCTTCAAGTGCCATAACCCATCCTTCAATTATTTTAATAAATCCTGCTCCACCACTATCAACTACTCCAGCTTCTTTTAATACTGGTAATAATTCTGGTGTTTTAATTAAAGTTTCCTTTGCTTGATTTAAATATACTCTTAATACGTCTTCAACACTATTTAAATTTTTTCTTTCATGCAGTACTTTTTCAGCAGATTCTCTAACTACTGTTAAAATAGTTCCTTCAACCGGATCCATCACTGCACGATATGACATTTGATATCCACCAACTAAAGCTTGAATAAATTCATCCACTGACATTGAATCACTATCAATTTTAGCTATTTCATTATATAATCCACGGAAAAATTGGGATAAAATAACACCTGAGTTACCTCTAGCTCCCATTAATAATCCTCTTGATAAAATTTTTGAAATATCTTGAATTGATTCTGTTTGTGTGTTTTTAACTTCTTTAACACCAGCCATCATTGTCATTTGCATATTAGTTCCAGTATCACCATCTGGTACTGGAAAGACATTTAGGTGGTCAATTTCTTTGTGGTTGTTTTTTAAATTTACTGCTCCGTTAGTAATCATTTTTTTAAATAGAGTTCCGCTGACTTTTTTATTAGCCATTATAAACCCTCCTAATTTTTTTGTTTATTGGGTTGGAAAGAGATAATAAATAAACGACAAAATAATAGAAACATTATCTGTTCCTTCTTTCCTTACTATATTATACCACTAATAATAAATATTTACACTTTTTGCTTTAATTTTTCTTAAAAAGACTCGTTTTTTAGCATTTTTATGTTACTTTTGTAAAAAATTAGTTAATTACTACTAGATTTATTGATTTTATCAATTATTTGTGTTAAATTATTAAGTGCGAGTTAGGAGTGAGGAAATATGGCTAAATGTTATGTTACAGGAAAGCAAACATTATCCGGGAATAATCGGAGTCATGCTTTAAATGCCACAAAGCGCAAATGGAAAAGTAATCTGCAAACTGTCCGGATAGTATTAGAGGATGGTACTACTAAAAAGGTGAAAGTTTCCGCTCGCGCACTTAAAAAATTTAATTTACAACGTGGATAACAAAAAGGGCTAATGCCCTTTTTTTGTTTCTATAATAATAGCTTTTCCATCTTCAATTATTACTTCACCATAAATGTTTTTAACTTCATTAGATAATATTAATGAATCGTATTGTTTTAAGTGATAATTATTAAGTTCATAGATGAATCCCTTTAATGAAATTACACATTCAGGAAAAGCGTATATATTAATATATTTTCCTTTTGAAATTAAATGTTTTCCTTCTTTAACTAAGTGTATTTTAGAATTTTCATCAATAATGATTAGGTTGTTAAATTCATTTAAAATATATAAATTCGCAATAAAATGTTCAATTCTATCGCCTTTAATACCCCCTATTAACAAAACATTGTTACTTAAGGTATATGCATGTCTAACTGCAAACCTAGTGTCACTTTCATCTTTTTTGGGATTTAAAACAATTTTTTCATAATCCTTTAACCTTTTTTTATTAATAACAGAATCCATATCACCAATTACTAAATCAATATTAATTTTTTGTTTTAATAGTTGATCAAATGCACCGTCTACAGCAATAATAAAATCATCTTCTTTAACATTAATTACTTCATTAATAGTTGGTACTTCACTACTAAAAACTAATACTCTCATCTTAAATCTTCCATAGTTTTTTTGCGGTCTTTTTGATTGAATAAATATGAACCAACTACGGATATATCAACTCCAGCTTCTTTAACTAAAGGAGCTGTTTCTTTATTTACGCCACCATCAATTTCAATTAGATAATTATAATTGTTGTTAGTTCTTAGTTCGACTAATTCTTTAACTTTATCTAATGAACTAGGAATGAATTTTTGTCCTCCAAAACCTGGTTCAACACTCATTATTAAAACTAAATCAGCTAACTTTAAATAATCTTTAATTTCTGAAACTTTTGTATTTGGTTTTATCGTTATTCCAACCTTTTTATTTAAAGTTTTTATTTTGTTTATTGCCTCTAAAAAATTGTTTGATTCATAGTGTACTGTAATATA
>DURF01000090.1 GCA_012837395.1 Acholeplasma sp.
AATGCTTCTGTAGCTGCACATATCGGCCTTGGTGGTATGGGGATTTATTTAATAAAATCATAAATTTAAAGGTGCTATTTTTTATAGCACCTTTTTAGTAGATTGATTAAAATCAAGCTATAAGTTATAATTTATATATAAGAAGAATAAATAAAGAAATGGGGAGATTTTATTATGAATGTATTATTCGCATCATCAGAAGTATTTCCGTTTAGTAAAACAGGAGGGCTCGCTGATATCGCAAGTTTCCTTCCTAAAGCACTAAACAAAATTGGGCATAATGTTATTACAGTAACACCGTATTACCCATCTATTGCTAAATATCATAATGATTTAGTATATTTAGGCACTAAAACAATTTATTTCGGCCTAGATAATACTAAAGTAAATTATTATGAATTAAGTGATGGAGACAACAAAATAATTTTTGTTCAAAATCAACATTATTTTGAACGCGACTTTTTCTATGGCTATGAAGATGATGATATCAGATTCATGGTTTTTTCATATGCGGTCTTAGAGTTAGTTGATATTTTAAAAGATATTCCGCAAATTATTCATGTTAATGATTGGCAAAGCGCAACCATTCCTTTTTTACTAGACCGCCATTATCGTTATCGTGAAAAATATCAATACATCCATACACTATTAACTATTCATAATCTTCAATATCAAGGTAGTTTTGGACTTAACTCATCACGTTTATTTAATGTTGAGTTTGATTATACATATGTTCATTTTAATAGTGTTAACTATTTAAAAACAGGAATTGAAACCGCAACTAAAATTAATACAGTAAGTCCTAATTATCGCAATGAGATTATGACAGAGCAGTTTGGTTTTACACTTGATGGTGCGCTTAGAAAACGTGAAAGTGATTTGTCTGGTATTTTAAATGGGATTGATTTAGAAGTTTTTGACCCCGAGAAAGATCCATCTATAATAAAAAATTATACATCAAGAAATTTAAAATTAGGGAAATTTACTAATAAAAAAGAATTAATGAAAAACTTTGATATCAAAGTTACTAAAGAGCAGCCATTAATTTCTTATATTGGTCGTCTTGCAGTCCAAAAAGGAATTAATTTAATGAAAGAAGTTTTAGAAGATGTAATTAATAATAGTAATGCAGTCTTTATGTTCTTAGGAAGTGGTGATGAAGAATATCAAAATTACTTCCAATACTTACGTAATAAATACCCCGCTAAAGTTGCTTATTATCAAGGATATAACGAAGATTTAGCTCATAAAATTTATGCAGCAAGTGATATCTTTTTAATGCCAAGTGAGTTTGAGCCTTGTGGACTTGGTCAAATGATTTCAATGCGTTATGGAACAATTCCAATTGTAAGAGAAGTTGGTGGATTAAAAGATAGTGTTGTCCCATATAATAAGTATAATAATACTGGAACAGGCTTTAGTTTTTATGATCAAAACAAAGATGTATTTAAAGACAAAATTTTTGAAGCAATCAATTTATTTAATAATGAACCAAGAAAATGGAGCGAATTAATTAGAAGAGCGTTAAATGAAAATTTCGGATTAGAAAGAATGGCTAAAGAATATTCAAACTTATATAAAAAAATAATAGGGGGTAAGTAAAATGGAAGTTTTAGCATTAATTTTAGCGGGCGGTAAAGGAAGTAGATTAGACCTTTTATCACAAAAAAGAAGTAAACCAGCAGTACCTTTTGCAGGGAAATATCGAATTATTGACTTTTCATTAAGTAATTGTACTAATTCAGGAATTACGGATATTGGTATTTTAACTCAATATTTACCATTTTCTTTAAATGAACATATTGGTGTTGGTAAACCATGGGATTTAGATCGTAAGTATACTGGAGTAACACTACTACATCCACATAATTATTGGTATGCTGGAACAGCAGATGCAGTTTTAAAAAATATTGAATTTGTAAAAAGAAGAAAAGCAAAATATGTTTTAATTTTATCAGGAGATCATATTTATAAAATGGATTACCGAAAAATGTTAGAGGTTCATAAAAATAACAATGCAGAATTAACAATCGCAACGATTCCAGTAGAACCACATGAAACAGAAAGATTTGGAATGCTTGAAACTAATAATAAAG
>DURF01000091.1 GCA_012837395.1 Acholeplasma sp.
AGTCTAATGGAAAAACCAAAAAGAAAATCGTTAAGATTAAAAAATATATACCAGGCGATGTTGGAGCCGGTAAGTATTTATTATCAAGACTACATGGTGAGAAGTATAACGAAAATAAAGAAATGTTAGAAATTGCTAGAAAACGTCAAGAGAGTAACTTTGAGGAATGGAATGTCAATGAAAATAAAAAATCTAAATCTAAATAGTTTAATTGAATATGAAAATAATCTAAGAGATAACGATGCTGCAGTAGATGCTGTTGATAAAAAAACTGATCCTATAGTTCGAAATACAAGGACAGCATTAAAGTGATTAATAAACCCAATAATCCTAGTGAACGGAAACTTTAAGTAAACTAAATATTAGTAAAATAGTAGCATATTCATAGTGTTTTATACACTAAATCAAACAAGCCTTAATTTCTTATTGAAATTAAGGCTTTCAATATAATTTTAATATGGTAAAATTTACTTAAGCAAATACATAGAAATATTAGAAAATAGGGGAGGGAACTTAATGATTGGTAATAACTTAATAAAGTTCAGAGATTTAAAAGGTTTAACAAAAAAAGATTTATCAATTAAACTAGAAGTATCAGAAACTATGATTGAACTTTGGGAAAATGATGTGAAAATTCCTAAACTTAATTACTTAGATCAACTTGCTAGTTTATATCGAGTCTCAGTTGAGGACATAATAGAAGGTAATTTTAATAATTTTAATAAATCAGAATCCATTTATACGAAGTCAGCAAATTTCCTAACAAGAAATATTAAGATCGTGAGTTTACTAGTTCTTGTTTTTGTTGGAATTATTACATTCCTTTTACTAACTGAATGGTCAAAATATATTATAAGTGTAGGACTAATGTTTTTAATAGGATTGTATTTATGTTTAAAATATAAAAAAATAAATGCTTTTTTAATGTTAATAACAACTGCATTTAGCATGGAGAATGTCATATACACATATTTTCCACAAGCATATGATAGGTTATATAGTTCAAGTAGTAATTTTTATATTTTTCCAATGATTATATTAGCAATTTCATTGCTAGGATATATATTATTCTTAACATATAAAAAAATTAAAAATAACAAGAATATTTCTTTAGATTTGAGTATACTTATTTTATGGGCTATAAGTTCATTTTTGATTCAATATAGCTATAATAATCCTAAGTTTTTCTATTTATGTTTTATATTTGTTTTTGTGTCTTCTAGTTATATTCTTTTAATCAATTATGCTTATTATAATAAGGTATAGATAACGACTTAAAATATTAAAGAACACCCTATAACTCTTGTGAACGGAAACTTATTAATAATTGTTTGGCTATTATATTATAGCATTATTCTTTTATTTTTTAAATATGAGTTGTAAGCTTTGTTGTCGTGTCAAATGTATAACGACCAACAATCATCACCAAAGCCCAGTAAAAAAAATATTATAATAAAAAAGCAGTTCAAATGAACTGCTTTAACTTTATTGGCTTAAATTTTATTTTTCTTTCGGTAATTACTAATTAAAAGATAAATTACAAAGAAAACGATTATTGATAGTAATAAGTATAATAACATTGTTATAGTGTTAAATTCATAATTAAATACTATTAAATTATAACTATATTGAGTTTTAATCGAATCAATAAATTCACTGGATACTTTGTCTATAATATTACTATTATTAAACACCTTATCTAAGTATAACTGTCTAAATAATGATGTGGAGTGTGTACCAGGAACTAAGTTTGCGACATTTTGGACTCTCTTTGGCAGGATACTTGAAGGAAGATATGCACCTACTAAAAATCCAATTAAAGCAGTGAATATTCCAGTAAATGATGCAGCAGTAGATGTTTTTTTAAAAAATGATGTAATAAACATTAAGATAATAACTGCTGATAATGAAGATATTAAGATAATTCCAAGTAATTTTAATATTTCAACAAAACTAAATAAAAACATTGAACCACCTGTTGATAAAAGGTATGTTGTTCCCACTATTGCAAACATTAAACTTATTATAAAGGTTATAATAACTGCTGAAATAAAATAACTAAGTGTTAAGTTTATAATATTTACCGGAGAGGCTTGAAAGTCATTAAAGACTTTAGTTTCACGATCAGAGATTGTAATAAACATTGTATTTAAAGCAACGGTTAAAATTGAAATTCCAATAATACCTGAGATTACCCAGGAGTTAACTATTGATTTAATTTCGGATTTATTTAAATTAATATTTTCAAAACTATCCATAATCATATTAACTTGAAAATCACTTAAAAATAATATGTATATTAATAATATTAATACTGGAGCAATTAATGAGAAGAAGATAGTAGTTTTATTTTTAAAAAATATTAACATGTTTCTTTTAGTTAGTTCATAAATATTGTATGTATAATCTTTAATTTTTTTAGTCATGTGTTTTCACCAACTTTTTACCAGTAACATTTAAGAAAACTTGGTCCATATTACCTTTTAATACTTCAAAGTTAGAGAGAAGGTTTGGATTTAAATTAATTATTTCAAAAGCTTCTAATGAATTTTTAATATTAATTTGATAACTCTCCTTTGAAAAATTAAAAGTTATTTTATTTTTATTTAATAGTGATTCGATTTCATTATTCTTTTTAGAAATTATTCGTAGTAGATCACTAGCATATAAGTCTTTTAAATAATCAGGACTACCTTCAGCTGCTATAACGCCTCCATCTAAAATTACTACATGGTTAGCTCTTAAAACTTCTTCCATATAATGTGTTGTTAAGAAGATTGTTAAGCCATTTTCATCCATAAGGTTATGCAATATATTCCAAACAGTATTTCTAGTGTTTGGATCTAATCCTGTAGTAGGTTCATCTAGAAACAAGATTTTAGGATTATGAATTAAGGCTCTTGCAATATCAACTTTTCTTTTTTGTCCTCCAGATAAATTACCGTACTGACGGTCTTTAATATCGTCTAATTCAAGGATTTTGATTAAGTTATTTATTCTTTCAATAATTTCATTTTTTTTCAAATTATATAAACTTGCTCTTGATTTTAAATTTTGATAGACAGTTAGTTGTTCATCCAAAACAGAGTTTTGGAATACAATTCCAATCTTTTCTTTAACTAAACGATTATCAGAATCAATATTTAAGTTGTCAATAAAAACATCACCTAAATCTTTTTTAATAATGGAGCATAAAATATTAATAGTGGTAGACTTACCAGCGCCATTTAAACCCAAAAAAGCGAAAAGGTTACCTCTTTTCACTTTAAAACTAATATCATTTACGGCTTTTAAGTTTCCGTAAGATTTTGATAAATTTTTAGCTTCTATAATATAATCCATAATTATTTACCTGTAATTTTTTTAAATTCCTTTTGTAATTTTTTGTTATAACTTCTTGCAACTATTCTTTCAAAAATACTAAAGATGTATTTCCCTAATATTTTTCTAGAAGTTTTAGCAAAATTAAAACCTTTTAATTGTTTCTTAGTATGCCAGCTACCTTTATAGTAGTGAATACCATAAGTGTTATTAGTAAAGTTCTTTTTTAAAGTCATATAATCTATGGGATAAAAATAATCAGATGACAAAGCTTTAAACATCTCATGTTGTTCAGTTTTACCATTTGGTTTAAAATCATATAAAAATTTTAAACTAGAAGTATAAGCATGTACTGTCAATGCGTTTGTATTAAATTTTATATCATCATCATTATTATATCTTTCCCATATTAAATTAATGGCAGGGTGATCTTTTATTGTACCGACTACCGCACTTCCAAACCAATATTTACTTTCATATGAAAGAAATAATTTTTGATCCAATAATTCCTCAATATTTTTAATCAATTCGACATCTGTATCTAAATATATTCCACCATACTCTTTTAAAGCGTAGACTCTAATAATATCAGAAGCATAAGCATAGTTTTTATTTTCTAATGCTTTTTTTACTTGGTGATTATTTTCAACATCAAAAGTTTTTTCATTCCATTCCATGATTTTATATTCAGGACAAAATTTCTTCCAAGATTCAATACAATGTAACGCCATTTCATTTTTTTGATTTCCACCTACCCATACATAGTGGATAATTTTTGGTATTTTTTTCATATAATTATAATATCATATTTGTCTTCAATTATTAAACTATATAAGAGATTATATATAAATAAAGGAATTACTACAAAAATTAGTATCTTATGTCGAGTTATGATAAAATATATGAAGATTAATCAATTTAGTTTATAATTATTTATAGAAAGTTGGAATAGCATGATTATTGTATATGTTATTGATAGTTATGGGGAGTTCTCAAATGGAACAACTATCACAGCAAAACGTTCCAAAGAATATTTAGAGAAGTTAGGTCACACAGTAAGAATAGTTTCGATATCAAAAGATAGTAATAAAGATTTTTATACATTAGAGGAAAGAAATATACCGGTAGTATCATATTTTGCTAAAAAACAAAATATGCACTTCGCCAAACCCAATAAAACACTATATAAACAAGCTTTTAAAGATGCTGATTTAGTGCATCTCTTTTTACCATATAAATCTAGTAGACAAGCAATTAAAGTAGCTAAAAAGATGAATATCCCAGTAACTGCAGCATTTCATATGCAGCCAGAACATATAACATATGGAATGGGACTTGATCGTTTTGGAAAACCTCTTTCTTGGTTTATTTATAAATGGCTAAATTTTAGATTTTATAAAAATGTAACACACATTCACTGTCCAAGTGAATTTATTAGAAATCAATTAACTAAAAGAAACTATAAAAATGTTTTTCATGTAATTTCAAATGGAGTAACGGATCAATACTTTATTAATCCTAAGAGAGAAGAAAATCCTGAAATTATTAATATTTTATCTATTGGAAGATATTCAAAAGAAAAAAGACAAGATACATTATTAAAAGCCGTAAATGAAAGTAAATATAAGGACCGTATTAAAATTACTTTAGCCGGAAGGGGCCCTAGAGATAAAAAGTTGAGAAAACTTGCCAAAAAATACAACTTAAATGTGGATTTTGTATTCTTAACTCAAGAAGAGTTAATAAAAACAATTAGCGAGTCTCATCTTTATGTTCATCCAGCTGAAGCTGAAATTGAAGGAATCAGTGCACTTGAAGCAATTGCAAGTGGTCTTGTACCAATTGTTGCTGAATCAAAATATTCTGCAACAAGCCAATTCACCTTAACAAAAGAATCTTTATATAAAGTTAGAGATTATAAAGAACTTAAAAATAGGATAGAGTATTTTATAGAAAATCCTAATAGAAGACTAGAATTAGAAGACTTATATAGAGAAAATATTAAGAAGTATGAAATTAAGCACTCGATGCTCTTAATGCAAGAGTTATTTAAAGAAGCGATTTTAGACTCTAAACGAAAAAAATCGGCTAAAAGTAGACAGGGTAAAAAAATAAAAAAGAAAATTATTAATAATAAAATAAAAAGATTTTTCTCATTAATACTTTACTACGGTATTGCAATTCCTATATTTATACCTTATTTCTATTTAATTAGAGGTCTTAGAATTAAGGGCAAGAAAAATCTAAAAAAACCTAAAAAAGGTGCAATAATTATTTCCAATCATGTACACAAGTTAGATGTAGCAATGGGTGGGATTACAATTTTTCCTAAAAAACCAATGTTTACCTCAATTCCTGAGAATTTAAATAATCCATTTTATGGATTTTTAGTTAGGGGACTAGGTGCAACACCAATTCCAGTTACACCACTTGAGAATAAAGTATTTATGTTAAAGTTAAAAGAACAATTAATAAAAGGGAAATATGTTCATTTTTTCCCTGAAGGAAAACTAATAACAAAAGCGGAAAGATTAAGTGATTTTAAAAGAGGTGCTTTTGTATTATCAGAGGAATCAAAAACACCTATTATTCCAATTAGAATTAATTTTATACCAAAGAAGCGATTTAGTTATCCATTTTTCTTTAAGGAAAAAATTGTTGTAAATGTAGGAGAGCCTATTTATCCTAATATTCATCTTGCAAAAAGAGAATCAATTACTGATTTACAAGAAAAATCATTTGAAACAATGAAACACTTAAAAATTAAATAATATATATAAATAAAGCTGGAAACTTTGATATGATACCTCTAAAGTAGACAAGTTAAATAATAAAACATTTGGAATGGTTATAATAAAGTAGACACAAAGAT
>DURF01000092.1 GCA_012837395.1 Acholeplasma sp.
AACATTAAGGGCATTTATAGTGCTGGTGATGTTAACGCAAAACAAATTAGACAAGTTGTAACAGCAACATCAGATGGAGCAATTGCTGTTCAAAACGCTTTAAAATATTTAGAAACATGGGAGTAAAATGACATTTACTAAAACTGTAAAAAATGAACTTGTTACAGTACCAACGGTACATAAAGAAATGCTGGCAGAATTTGCAGCATTTCTTAATTTAGCAAGTGAGTTTCAAATTGTAAATAACAATAAAGTAATTGAGTTTCAAACGAAAAATCCGACCGTTACAAAACGGTTTTTGATGCTTAGTAAAGCTCTTTATGATACAGAAACCGAGTTATTACAAAAAGAACAAGAAAACTTTAGTAAAAAACCAATAATTGTTTTAAGGTTAATTAAAAATGTTGAAGAAATTATTAACGAACATGACTACTTAGGAGATCCAATTGAAAATATTAGATTAATTACTTATTCAGATCTCACAAAAATAGCTTTTCTAAGAGGTGCTTTTTTAGTATCTGGTTCAGTTAATCATCCTAAAACTTCTGAATACCATTTAGAAATATATGCTCATAAACAAGATGAAATAATTCTTATTCAAACGTTGATGAATTATTTTGGTTTAAACGCTAGAATAACAAAAAGAAGAAAAGGATATATCGCATATTTGAAAGATGCTGAATCAATTAGTGATTTTATTAAACTAATTGGTGCATATAACGCAGTTTTTAAATTTGAGGATATTAGAATTAAAAGGGATTTTAATAATTCAATTAACAGAATTATCAACTGTGAAATTGCAAACGAGAAAAAAACCTTCAAAGCATCAGAAGAACACCTTAAAAATATTGAAATAATAAGAAAACACTTATCATTTAATGAAATAGATGATAAAATAGTAAAGGTAATAGAATTAAGGGAAAAATACCCAGAAGCTAATTTATCAGAACTTGCAAATCATTATGAAACTGAATACGATGAAAAGATTAGTCGTTCAGGTATTAATCACCGCTTAAATAAAGTTAAAGAATTAGCATCAAATTATAAGGAGATAAGATGAAATGATTTTAGGAATTGGAATTGATTTAGTACAACTAAGAGATATTTTTACAGGAACACTTGAACATTATAAAGAGTTAATATTAAGTGAAGAAGAAGTTAAACTTTGTGAAAATATTCCTTCAATCGAAGGACAAGCAATGTTTATTGCTGGTCGTTATGCAGCAAAGGAAGCAATATTTAAAGCATTGAGAAAATATAATAAAAACTTAAATTATCATGACTTTGCGATTTTAAATAAAAAAGATGGTTATACATATGTTGAAACTAATTATCCTTTAGAGGGAACAATCCATTTAACAATGACTCATACCGATGAGTATGCGTTAGCATATGTTGTAATTGAAAAATAACAAAATATTACATAAACTTGTAAATCAATACAATATTTTGTATAATTTATAGGATAAGGAAGTGAAAACAATGCAAGATAGAAACGCCAAAGCACCAAAAGTAAGAAGTGGTGATG